>NZ_JAYSFE010000117.1:0-14415 GCF_041913585.1 Allostella sp. | reverse complement strand
CGGCCGGCGGCGCGACCGGGCGGGCGATCGGCGTTTCCGGCGGCGGCAGCATCCGCTCCACCGTCGGCGGCAGGCTGGCGCCGCCGCGGGCCACCTGATCGTAGACGAGCTTGTCCTGGTGGGGGACCTTCATGCCGCCGGGCTCGGCCGGGCGCTCGCGCGTCGGCGCCGGGTCGGCGCGCAGGATCGGCACCGAGCCGCCGCGCGTGCCCTGGTTCAGGCCCTGGGTGTAGGCGTACCAGACGATGCCGCAGAAGGTGCCGATCACGGCGAGCGCGACCACCCCGATCAGCCACGGGCGCGCCCGCCGCTCGTCGCTGCCGTAGTCCCGGCCGAGCGCCCGCTCGGCGGCGTCGTGATTGAGCTCGATGGTCATGCGCGCATCTCCTCGACGGGTTCGACGCCGAAGACCCGGAGCCCCGCTGCGATGACCAGGGCGAACGCCTGGACCAAAGCCAAGCGGGCCAACGTCAGGTTTTCGTCGTCCCGCACCAGGAAGCGAAGACTTGCGTCGTCTTTGCCCTTGTTCCACAACATATGGTAGGAACTGGCCAGATCATAGAGAAAAAACGCGATTCTGTGGGGCTCGTGCGCCTCCGCCGCGCTCTCCACGATGCGCGGCCACTGGGCCATCATGCGCACCAGCGCCAGTTCCGCCGGATCCGCGATGCCGGACAGATCCACCCCCGCCAGGGCGGCCGGCGAAAGATCGGCGTCCGCCATCGTCTCGCGCGCGTGGCGCAGCACCGAATGCGCGCGCGCATGGGCGTACTGGACATAGAAGACCGGGTTGTCCTTCGACTGCTCGCGCACCCGGGCGAGGTCGAAGTCCAGCGTCTCGGTGTTCTTGCGCGTCAGCATGATGAAGCGGACGACGTCGCGGCCGACCGCGTCGACGACTTCGCGCAGGGTGACGAAGGTGCCGGCGCGCTTCGACATCTTCACCGGCTCGCCGGCTTCGAGCAGGTTGACGAGCTGGCAGATCTTGACGTCGAGCGCCGCCGCCCCGCCGCTGACCGCCGCCACCGCCGCCTGCATCCGCTTGACGTAGCCGCCGTGATCGGCGCCCCAGACGTCGATCTGGGTCGAAAAGCCGCGGCGATACTTGTCGAGATGGTAGGCGATGTCGGCGGCGAAATAGGTCCAGCTGCCGTCGGACTTGCGCAGCGGCCGGTCGACGTCGTCGCCGGATGCGGTCGCCCGGAACAGGGTCTGCGGCCGCGGCTCCCAGTCCTCGGGCAGCTTGCCCTTGGGCGCCTCGAGCACGCCCGTGTAGATGAGGTCCCGGTCCTCCAGCACCTCCAGCGCGCGCTCGATGGCGCCGGCGTCCACCAGGCTGCGCTCGGAGGTGAAGACGTCGTGGTGGACGCCGAGCGCCGCCAGGTCGTCGCGGATCATCGCCATCATGGCGTCGATGGCATAGCGGCGGACGACCGGCAGCCACTCGCCCTCGGGCACGTCGAGCCAGCGATCGCCGTCGCGCTCGGCCAGCGCCTCGCCGACGGCGCGCAGATAGTCGCCGGGATAGAGGCCCTCCGGGATCGGCCCGGTCTCCTCGCCCAGCGCCTCGCGGTAGCGCAGGTGGGCGGAGGCCGCCAGCACGTCGACCTGGCCGCCGGCGTCGTTGATGTAGTACTCGCGGGTGACGTCGAAGCCGGCCTTCTCCAGGAGTGCCGCCAGGGCGTCGCCGACGACCGCACCCCGGGCATGGCCGATATGCATGGGCCCGGTCGGGTTGGCCGAGACGTACTCGACATTGACCCGCTGCCCCTGCCCCATCGTCGAGTCGCCGTAGGCGACGCCCTGGCGCAGCACGTCGCGGATGCGCTCGCGCCAGAATCCCGGCTCCAGGCGGAGGTTGAGGAACCCGGGACCGGCGATCTCGACCGCGACCACGCCTTCGCCAGCCTTCAGGGCCTCGGCCAGCATGTCGGCGACCTGGCGCGGATTGGCGCCGGCGGGCTTCGCCAGGACCATGGCGGCATTGGTCGACAGGTCGCCATGCGCCGGGTCGCGCGGCGGCTCGACGACGATGCGCGAGAGGTCGAGCCCGGCGGGCAGCCGCCCCGCCGCCTGGAGGCCGGCGACGGCGGCCAGCACCCGGTCGTGGAAGTGGTGAAAGACGTTCATGGCCCTCCCTATGCCCCGATTCCGGGCCTTTGTCCCGCGTCAGGTGCGCGCATGGACGTCGAACAGCCGCGTGTGCTCGTCGAGCGCGAAGCGATCGGTCATGCCGGCGATGTAGTCCGCCACGACCCGCACGGCGCGCGCCGTGCCCGGCCCGTCGATCTGCACCTGCCAGTCCCCCGGCAGGCAGTTCGGCTCCGCGACCAGGAGGCCGAAGAGGTCGCGGACCACCCGGCGCGCCTTGCTCGCCATGCGGTTGACCCGCCAGTGGCGGTACATGCGCTCGAAGAGGAAGCCCTTGAGGGCGCGGTCGTGGGTGCGCATCGTGTCGCTGAAGGCGACGACGGGCCCGCCGGCCCGGCGCACGTCCTCGGCCGACCGGGGCCGGAGGTCGGCGAGGCGCGACCGGGTCTCGGCCAGCAGGTCCTCCACCATCCGGTCGATCATCCGCCGCACCCCTTCGTGGATGATGCGCGCGGGCTCGATGCCGGGATGGGCCGCGGCGACCTCGGCGAAGACGGGCCCGGCCAGCGGCACGTCGGCCAGGTCGTCGAGCGTGAAGAGGCCGGCCCGCAGCCCGTCGTCGATGTCGTGGTTGTTGTAGGCGATGTCGTCGGCGAGCGCCGCCACCTGCGCCTCCATCCCGGGCCAGCCGGCGAGGTCGAGCGGACATTCGCGGTCGTAGGCGGCGATGGTCGGCGGTACCGGACGCGGACCCGCCAGCGGACCGTTGTGCTTGACCGTCCCCTCCAGGGTCTCCCAGGTCAGGTTGAGCCCGTCGAAGGCGGCATAGCGGCGCTCCAGCAGGGTCAGGACGCGGAAGGTCTGGTCGTTGTGGCTGAAGCCGCCGAACGCGGCCATGGCGGCGCCGAGCGCTTCCTCGCCGGCGTGCCCGAACGGCGTGTGGCCGAGATCGTGGCCGAGCGCGACGGCCTCGGCCAGGTCCTCGTTGAGGGCCAGCGCGCGGGCCAGCGAACGGGCGATCTGCGCCACCTCGATCGAGTGGGTGAGGCGGGTCCGGTAGTGGTCGCCCTCGTGGTTGACGAAGACCTGGGTCTTGTATTCGAGGCGCCGGAAGGCCGTGGAGTGGATGATCCGGTCGCGGTCGCGCTGGAAGGCCGTCCGGGTGCGGCTCTCGGGCTCGGCCGTGCGGCGGCCGCGCGTCTCCTCCGGCCGGCAGGCGTAGGGGGCGAGGGCGGCGGCGGCCATGATCGGTGCGGAACCCTATCCGATGCGCGGGGGGACCGGCAATCGCGCCGAAACGGCGCCCCTTGGACCCGTCCCCGACACGGATTACATATGGGGCTCCGAACGCGAGGTTCCCATGCCCGAAGGCTCCAACCTGATCGACGCCGATCCGATCGACGGGCGTCGGATGACGCTGACCGAGAATGCCGCCCGCCGCATCCGCGAACTGCAGGAGCAGGACGAGTTCCGCGGCATGTTCCTGCGCGTGTCCGTTTCGGGCGGCGGCTGCTCGGGCTTCCAGTACGGCTTCAGCTTCGACGACCAGCGCACCGCCGACGACCACGAGTTCACCGCCCACGGCGTCTCGGTGGTGGTCGACGACACCTCGCTCGACCTCCTCAACGGCGCCGCCCTCGACTATGTCGAGGAGATGGTCGGCGCCTCCTTCCGCATGACCAACCCGAACGCCTCCTCCTCCTGCGGCTGCGGCAGTTCGTTCGCGATCTGACCCTTGAAGATCGCCACCTGGAACGTCAACTCGGTCAAGGCGCGGCTGCCCAACCTCGTCGCCTGGCTGACCGAGGCGCGGCCGGACATCGTCCTGCTGCAGGAACTGAAGTGCGTCGACGAGGCCTTCCCGGCCGCCGAGATCGAGGAACTCGGCTACAACGTCGCGACGCACGGCCAGAAGACCTACAACGGCGTCGCGATCCTGGCGAAGCGCCCGATCGAGGACGTGCGCCGCGGGCTGCCCGGAAACGACGACGACCCGCAGGCGCGCTACATCGAGGCGACCGTGGCCGGCGTGCGCGTCGCCTCCATCTACCTGCCGAACGGCAACCCCGCGCCCGGCGAGAAGTTCGACTACAAGCTCGCCTGGATGGACCGGCTCGTCCCGCACGTCCGCGAACTGCTGGCGGCCGAGGAGACCTTCGTGCTCGGCGGCGACTACAACGTCTGCCCGACCGACGAGGACGTCTACGACCCGGTCAAGTGGGCCGAGGACGCGCTCTGCCGGCCGGAGAGCCGGGCGCGCTTCCGCACCCTCCTCCATCTCGGCCTCACCGACGCCTTCCGGGCCCTGCATCCCGAGCCGCACCAGTATTCCTACTGGGACTATGTCCAGCGGCGCTGGGAACTCGACCACGGGCTGCGCATCGACCACCTGCTGCTGTCGCCGCAGGCGGCTGACCGGCTCGGCGAATCCGGCATCGACAAGGACCCCCGCGGCCGCGAGCGCGCCTCCGACCACACGCCCGTCTGGTGTACGCTGGCCGACGCTTGATCTTCGGGTAGAAGGCGGGCCTCCGACGCGCGGTCGAAGGCCCGGCGCCGTTCAGGCCGCCTTGAACTCCGGCCCGCCCGGGTTGATGCGCACGCCGGCGCGCAGGCGGGTGAAGGGCAGGTTGGCGGGGTCGACGATCATCGGGCCCGGCGCCTCGACGACCAGGATCGTTTCCGCGATCGGCTGGAAGTCGGCACGGAAATGCACCGAGCTCTTGAGGCCGAGGATCGAGAGCTTCGTCGGCTCGATGCCGACATGCCGGAACATCTCCTGGTCGGCCGCCTGGCACTTCTTCGACGAGACGGCGATGCGCACGCCGCCGATCGACAGGCACGCCATCAGCCCTAGTTCCATGTGGGCGCCGCCGTAGAAGGGGCCGGTGCAGGTGAACTTGCCGTCCCCCAGCTTCTCGACCCGGAAGTCGCCCTCGACCGGCTCGATGCCCGGGACGCCGGACACCGCGCCGAGCTTGAGGTGAATGGTCGCCCCCTCCCCCGCCGCATGGGCGGCCTTGGCCGAGGCGGGGTCCCAGAGCAGGCCGAGCGCGCAGTTCTGCGCGTCGTTGCGGATCATCGCCGCCAGCAGGCCCGTCGTGTCGGAGTTGCCGCCGGCGCCGGGATTGTCCTGGGTGTCGGCGATGACGACCGGCCGGGAGGCTTCCCGGGCGATGCGGGCCGCTTCCTGCACCACCGAATCGGGATCGTAGAGCTTGCCGGCGAAGGCCATCTCGGCCTCGGCCACGGCGTTCGCCATCTTGTCCGCGGCCTCGTCGGCGGCCTCCTGGGTCCAGCCGTAGGCCAGCACCGCCGGGCCGCAATGGTGGATGTCGGCGGCCGGGAAGCCGGGCGTGAAGGACACCGACAGCACGTCGCCGCCCTCGAGCGAGGCGCAGAAGTCGTAGAGCGACTTTCCGGGCTCGACGAAGGTGCATTGCCAGGTCAGCGGGATGAGGAAGGGCAGCTGGCGGTAGGCCTTGTGGACCGGCCGCTTTTCCTTCAGCGCGCGGTCGAGCAGGGCGGCGGCGCGTCCGCCCGTCTCCGCCATGTCGACATGCGGGTAGGTGCGGTAGGCGACCATGAGGTTGGAGAACTCGACCATCTCGGGCGTCGTGTTCGAGTGCAGGTCGAGGCTGGTGAAGACCGGGATGTCGGGGCCGACGATCGCCCGCACCCGGCGCAGCAACTCGCCCTCGCCGTCCTCGAACTGCTCGACCGCCATCGCCCCATGCAGGTCGAGATAGACGGCGTCGTAGGGACCCTGGGCGGCCAAGTCGCCGACGATCAGCGCCGAGATGCGCTCGAAGGCGTCCTGGGTGACGTAGGAGGACGGCACGGCCGCCGCCCAGACGATCGGCACCACCGCATGGCCGCGCTTCTGCAGCACCTCGATCGCGCCCGCCATCGGCAGGTTCATGCCGTGGACGCGCGCCGGCAGCTCGTTGCCGCGCAGCAGCGGCGGCCAGCCGCCGCCCTCGACGAAGGCCTGGTAGGTCGCCTTGGCGGGGGCGAAGGTGTTGGTCTCGTGCTGGAAGCCTGCGACGGCGATGCGCGCCATTCTACTGTCCTCGGATTTCGCTGACCGATGCCGGTGCGGACCCGCACCGGGCGCGATGGTCGCCATGGGCCGGGGCCGCGATCAAGCGATTTCGCCGAACCCTCGCCGAACCCTCATCGACCTGCCACCGAGGTGCCACGGGTTCGTCACCATCGGCCCCTAGGGTCCGCGAGGACGGGAACGCCGGAGTCCGGAGCGATGAGCAGCCTGCGGATGATCTACTCGACCATCAAGTGCCGGGTGACCTACGCCCATCGGCGGCGGCTCTTCGGCCGCTGGCGCGACGAGCGCGAGCAGCGCCGCGGCGCCTGAGGCGCGCGGGGAGGGCGCCATCGCGGCGCCTGCCTGAGGCCGGCGATCCTAGGCCGCGGCGATCCGCGCCAGCGCGGCTTCGAGCTTCGCCTTCGCCTCCTGCGCGGCCTGCGCGCGCTCGCGCTGCTCCTCGACGATCTCCTCCGGCGCCTTCGCCATGAAGTCGGCGCTGCCCAGCTTCTTCTCGATCTTCGCGATCTCGTCGCCGAGCTTGCCGACCTCGCGGGCGAGCCGGGCCCGCTCCTTGGCGAGGTCGATGATGCCGGCCAGCGGCAGCGCGATCGTCGCCTCGTCGACCACGGCCTGGGCGGCGCCCGCCGGCACCTCGCCCGCCGCGATCGCGATCGAAGCCAGGCGCGCCAGCCGCCGGATCAGGTCGCCATGGGTCGCAAGGCGCGCCTCGGTCTCGGCGCCCGCGCCCTTGACCAGCAGCGGCACCTCGGCCGCGACCGGCACGTTCATCTCCGCCCGGATGGTGCGGATCTCCGACACCAGCCGCACGACCCAGCCCATCTCGGCCGCCGCCGGCGCGTCGCGGTGCACCTCGCCATAGACCGGCCAGGGCGAGGTGATGAGGGCCGGCCCGCCGCCCAGCTGCTCGCGCAGCTCCTCGGTGATGTAGGGCATGACCGGGTGCAGCAGCAGCAGGATCTGGTCGAGCACCCAGGCCGTGGTCGCCCGCGTCTCGGCCGCGGCCTCGGCGTCGCCGCCGGCCAGGATCGGCTTGGTGAATTCGAGATACCAGTCGCAGAAGGTGCCCCAGACGAACTGGTAGAGGACGTTCGCGACGTCGTTGAAGCGGTAGGCCGCATATTCCTGCTCCAGCCGCTCGGCGGCGCGCGCGACCTCGCCGACGATCCAGCGGTTGACGCGATGCTTCGCCGCCGTCGGATCGAAGCCCTCGACCCTGACACAGCCGTTCATCTCGGCGTAGCGGGCGGCGTTCCACAGCTTGGTCGCGAAGTTGCGGTAGCCCTCGACGCGGGCCTCGGCCAGCTTGATGTCGCGCCCGGGCGCCGCCAGCGCCGCCAGCGTGAAGCGCAGCGCGTCGCAGCCGAAACGGTCGATCAGCTCGAGCGGGTCGATGATGTTGCCCTTCGACTTCGACATCTTCTGGCCGCGCGCGTCGCGCACGAGGGCGTGGATGTAGACGGTGCGGAAGGGCACGTCGCCCATGAAATGGTGGCCCATCATCATCATCCGGGCGACCCAGAAGAAGATGATGTCGAAGCCCGTCACCAGCACGTCGCCCGGATAGTAGCGGGCGAGTTCGGGCGTCTTCTCGGGCCAGCCGAGGGTCGAGAACGGCCACAGGGCGGAGGAGAACCAGGTGTCGAGCACGTCCGAATCGCGGACCAGATCGACATCGCGGCCGAAATGGCGGCGCGCCGCCGCCACCGCCCCGGCCTCGGTCTCCTCGACGAAGACGGTGCCGTCCGGCGCGTACCAGGCCGGGACCTGGTGGCCCCACCAGAGCTGGCGCGAGACGCACCAGGGCTGGATGTTGCGCATCCACTCGAAGAACGTGTTCTCCCACTGGCGCGGAACGAACTGGGTCGCACCGCTCTCGACCGCGGCGATCGCCGGCTTCGCCAGGGTGGCGGCGTCGACGTACCACTGGTCCGTCAGCCACGGCTCGATGGCGACGCCGCCGCGATCGCCGTGCGGCACGACGTGGGTGTGCGGCTCGACCTTCTCGACGAGGCCGAGCGCCTCCATGTCGGCGACGATGCGCTTCCTCGCCTCGTAGCGGTCGAGGCCGCGATAGGGCTCGGGCACCGTGTCGAGCAGGCGGGCGTCGGCATCGAAGATGTTGATCGCCGCCAGCTTGTGGCGCCGGCCGACCTCGAAATCGTTGAAGTCGTGGGCGGGCGTGATCTTGACCGCGCCGGTCCCGGTCTCGGGATCGGCATACTCGTCGGCGACGATCGGGATCGCCCGGCCGACCAATGGCAGCACGACGTTGCGGCCGACGAGACCGCGGAAGCGCGGGTCGTCGGGATGGACCGCGACGCCGGTGTCGCCCAGCATCGTCTCCGGCCGGGTGGTGGCGACGGTGACGAAAGTGCCTTCCATCCCCTCGACCGGATAGCGGAAGTGCCAGAGGTGGCCCTTGACCTCGCGCTGCTCGACCTCGAGGTCGGAGATGGCGGTGTGCAGCTTGGGGTCCCAGTTGACCAGCCGCTTGTCGCGGTAGATCAGGCCCTGGCGGTGCAGCTCGACGAAGACCTTGCGGACCGCCCGGCTCAGCCCCTCGTCCATGGTGAAGCGCTCGCGCGGCCAGTCGAGCGAGGCGCCGAGGCGGCGGAGCTGGCGGGTGATGGTGCCGCCCGATTCCGCCTTCCACTCCCACACCTTCTCGATGAAGGCGTCGCGGCCGATGGTCTGCGTGTTGGCGTCGGCGACGACGCCGGGCCGGTCGAGGACGATGCCCTTCTCGGCGAGCTGGCGCTCGACCACCATCTGGGTGGCGATGCCGGCATGGTCGGTGCCCGGCTGCCACAGCGCGTCGCGCCCGCGCATCCGGTGGTAGCGGATGAGGACGTCCTGGATCGTGAACGTCAGCGCGTGGCCCATGTGCAGGCTGCCGGTGACGTTCGGCGGCGGGATCATGATCGTGTAGGGCTGCTTGGACGAGCCCGGATCGGCCGCGAAGGCGCCCGACTCTTCCCAGCGGCGATAGTGCTTCGCCTCGACCTCGGCCGGGCGATAGGTCTTCTCGATCATCGAAGGGGAACCCCGTTTCCCGAAACCACCAGCCGCCGCCGCGTTGGTGCGGCGGGGGATCCGTCAGCGCAGGTTGGAGCGCCGTACGATGCGCTCGATCTCCTCGCGGACGACCGCTTCTACGAGAGCAGGCAGGCGGGAATCCAGCCATTCCTTCAGCATCGGCCGCAGCATCTCCTGGACGAGCTCGTCGACGGTGCGTCCGCCGCCCATGAGAAGCGTCCCGAACTCGGCCCCCGCGGCGGCCTGTCCGGCCCGGCCGATGGCGGCGAAGGCGGCGGCCGCCTCGGCGGCGGCATCGGCCGAGACCAGCGGTGCCGGCGGCTCCTGGCGGCCGTCGGCCTCGGGCAGGATCCCGGGCTGGTAGACCTCGGTCAGTTCCAGGATGTCGTCGGCCGGGGCGGCGCGGCGGCGGCCCCGGCGCTCGATCCGGATCGGTTCGACGCGCAGCGCCTCGCCCTCGGCGGCGCGCTCGCCGGCGGCACCGGCCTCGGGCGCTTCCGGGGCCGGTCCGAGGGGCATGGCGATGACCGGCTCCACCTTGGGATCGCGGCCAGTGGGATCGCGGCCAGTGGAATCGCGGCCGGCTTCGCGCGCCGGCGCCGCGGCCGTCCGGCTGCCGTCGTCGGAGATGATCCGGCGGATCGACGCCAGGATTTCCTCCATCGACTGCTCGGCCGGCCCGCGCCGTTCGCTCATCCTGCCCTGCCTTCGCCGCCGTCCGCCGCGGCGGCGTCTAGTCGAGAGGGTCGCCCAGCCCGAACCACTTGTCCTTCACGGACTCGTAGTAGGCGTCCATGTCGTAGATCTCGACCGGCAGGCCGAGATAGCGGGCCGTCAGCCGGCCGGTGGCGCCCGTCAGGTCGTAGATGCCGACGATCTCGTCGCGCTGCGAGCTGACCAGATTGACGCGGGCGTTGAAGAGTTCCTGTTCGGCATCGAGGATGTCGAGGACGGTGCGCGAGCCGACCGCCGCCTCCTGCTGCACGCCGTCGAGTGCGATCTGGGCGGCGCGGATGTTCTCGCGCAGGGCCTCGATCTGGGCGCGGGCGGACTGCAGCGTGTCCCAGCGCGAGCTCGCGAGTTCGACGGCGCTGCGGCGGCTGGTCTCGATGTCGATGCGCCGCTGGCCCGCCGTCTGCTTCGCCTCGCGGACGCGCGAATAGGTCGAACCCGCCTCGTAGAGCGGCACCGTCACCCGCGCCACCACCTGGCCCGTGGTGACCTTGGTGTTGATGTTCTGCGACTCGTCGTTGTGGGTGACCGAGGCGTCGAGCGAGACCGTCGGCAGCAGCTCGCCGGTGATCGAGCGCACGTTGCTGCGCGCGGCGAGCTCGCTGAACCGCGCCGACACGATCTGCGGGTTGTTCGCCTCGGCGAGGCGCTTGGCCTCGTCGCGCGTCGTGGGGGTCTTCGGCACCCGCTTGGGGAAGCTGATGTCGACCGGGATCAGCCCGCTCACCCGCTCGAAGGTGGCGCGCGCCGCCTCGACGTTGCCGTCGGCCTGGCGCTTGTCGGCGACGGCGCGGGCGAGCCGCGACTCGGCCTGGGCGACGTCGGTGCGGGTCACCTCGCCGACCCGGAACCGGTCCTGGGCCGCCTCGAGCTGCCGCTTCAGCACCTCGATGTTGTTGGCGTTGAGCTGGACCACCGCCAGCGCCCGGAACAGGTTCATGTAGGACTGGACCGCCGCGAACAGGACCTGCTGCTCGACGACGAAGACCTGGGCCCGCTGCGCCTGGATCTGGAAGACCGAGCGCTCGGTGTTGGCCACGGTGCGGCCGCCGCGATAGAGCGGCTGGCTCACCTGCAGGCTGGTGCTGAAGGGATTGAGCCGCTCGGTCTGACGGAAGCCCGGGACCTCGGTGCGCTCGCGCGAGATGCCGTAGGAGCCCGACGCCTGCACCGTCGGCCGCCACCCGGCCAGCGCCTGCGGCACCAGTTCGTCGAGCGCGCGCAACCGGGCGCGCTCGGCCAGGAGCTGGGGATTGGTGTTGTAGGTGCTGACCAGCACCTCCTCGAGGGTCTGCGCGCCGACGGTTCCCGGCAGCGTCGCCGCGGCTGCCAGCCACGCCGCGCCGACCATCCGCCTCACTGTTCGCTTCGTGGCCATCGGCACCCTCCACGCCCGCCGCATCGGCGGCAGGCGGCAAATCAGAACACGAACTCGGGCTTGCGCGCGGTTCCGGGCAGCAGCGGCGTCGCCGCGTCGAAGATGATACGCCGCGACAGCGCGCCGCCCGTCCGGCGGACGACGACGGCCCGCCCGACGCCGTCGGCGACCTCCACCGCCAGCAGCCGGCCGCCCTCGGCGAGCTGCCCCTCGACCGCGGCCGGCACCTCGGCGACCGCGCCCGAGAAGAGGATCAGGTCGAAGGGCGCCTGCTTCGGGCAGCCCTCCAGGAAGGCTCCCTCGGTCACGACCGCGTTCTCGACGCCGAGCGCGGCGAGGTTGGCGGTCGCGGTCCGGACCAGCTCGGCATCGCTGTCGATGCCGACGACCGACCCCACGAGACGGGCCAGGACCGCGGTCCCGTAGCCGGTGCCGGAACCGATCTCGAGCGCGAGGTCCGCCGATCGCGGGGCCGAGAACTGCAGCAGCCGCCCCAGCACCATGGGCTCGACCAGGTAGCGGCCGGCGCCGATCGGGATGTCCTCGTCGACATAGGCGACGCCGCGCAGCGCCGGCGGCACGAAGCGTTCGCGCGGAACGTCGAGGAACGCCTGGATGACC
This sequence comes from Allostella sp., assembly GCF_041913585.1. NCBI lineage: Bacteria > Pseudomonadati > Pseudomonadota > Alphaproteobacteria > Rhodospirillales > Allostellaceae > Allostella > Allostella sp. The sequence continues at coordinate 2,488 of NZ_JAYSFE010000117.1, read as the reverse complement.
GCCGGGTCCGTCACCTTGTTGGGCCGGATCTGGCTCTCCACCATGTTGGCGCGGGCCGCTGCGTAGTCGATCGCCATGGCGTCGGGTCTGTCCACTTGCTGGTCGCGAATCCGATCGTCGCCGCGGGCGGCGCACGGGCGGGTTTTATACTTGCTGCACTGCGGAGAACGCAATCACCCGCCGGCCGACGCCCGCGACCGATTGCTCCACGACGGCGCCTATCCCCCCAGCGACCAACGGTTTTCGGGCACCGACCGGGCGCGCCATCGCCTTGACCGTGCCGGCCGCGGCCGCGTATAGAACGGCCGACCTCGGGGGACCGCTCAATCCCGCACGTCCGGGGCGCGGTGGCCGAGTGGCTAGGCACCGGACTGCAAATCCGTTTATCCCGGTTCGATTCCGGGCCGCGCCTCCAACCTGCCTGAGCCCGCACCGCCGGATCGACCGGCCGGGCCGTCCGCCCGGGCGTCAGACCGACCGCCCATCCGGCCCGCCGCCCCCCGTCTTCCGGCCGCTCGACCCGCGCCTGGAGACCCGTTCGATGCCGAAACCGGCCCGCCGCCCGCGACTGTCCCGCCCCCTCCTCTGGCCCTTCGACCTGGCGGCGCACGAGCGCGCCTACAGCGGGATGACGATGCGCCCCGACGCCCTCGACGCCGAGGAGTGCGACCGGGTGATCGCGCTGGGCGAGGCGGCGCTGGGCCGGACCGGCAGCGCCGGGGAGGCCGGCGAGGGCGTCCATCCGGAAATCCGGCAGTCGACGATCGCCTGGCTGCCGCCCGCGCCGGAGACGCAGTTCCTCTACCGCCGCATTGAGAAGATCGCGCGTGCCGCCAACGACCGGTTCTTCGGCTTCACGCTGCTCGGCATGGGCGAGGCGATCCAGTTCGCGCGCTACGGCGCCGGCGGCGACCATTACGGCTGGCACCAGGACCTGGGCGATGGGCCGCCGGTGCTGCGGAAGCTCAGCGTCGTCATCCAGCTTTCCGACCCCGCCGCCTACGAGGGCGGCGACCTCGAGCTGCGCTTCTCGGAGCGGATCACGCCGACCCGGCGCGACCGCGGCACGATGATCGTCTTCCCGTCCTGGCAGCTCCATCGCGTGACGCCGGTGACGGCCGGGCTGCGCTACAGCCTCGCCTGCTGGATATCGGGAGAACCGTTCCGGTGACCTTCCCCGCGGCCCGCCGCTTCGCGGCCGCCCTCGCCTGGGCGCTGGCCCTTGCGTCGGCCGCGCTTGCGCCCGCTGCACTTGCACCCGCCGCCCTCGGCGATCCGGTGCGGGGCCCGCGGCCCCAGCCCTTCGACGATGCGCGGGTGGCGACGCCCGCCGGGGTCCGGGTGGAGAGCTGGGTGGAGGGGTTGGAAGCGCCATGGTCGCTGGTCTTCCTGCCCGACGGCCGGGCGCTGGTGAGCGAGCGGCCGGGCCGCATCCGCCTCGTCGCGGACGGCCGCCTCGCCGCCGAGCCGGTGGCGACGCTCGGGGTGCGCCAGGGCGGCGAGGGCGGGCTGATGGGGCTGGCACTCGATCCCGGCTTCCCCGCGCGTCCCTACCTCTACGCCATGCACACCCATGCCGAGGCCGGCGAGGTCGGCAACCGCGTCGTCCGCCTGGTGCTGGAGGGCGACCGCGCACGGCTCGACCGCGTCGTCCTCCAGGGCGTCCCCGGGGCCCGCTTCCACAATGGCGGGCGCCTCGCCTTCGGCCCCGACGGCATGCTCTACGTCGCCACCGGCGAAATCTTCGACGCCCCGCGGGCCCAGGTCGCGGCCGACCTCGGCGGCAAGATCCTGCGCGTGACCGCGGACGGCGCCGTCCCGCCGGACAACCCGCTGCCCGGCTCGCCGGTCTGGTCGCTTGGCCACCGCAACGTCCAGGGGCTGGCCTTCCATCCCGCGACCGGCGAGCTCTTCGCCAGCGAGCACGGGCCCTCCGGCGAGTTCGGACTGCGCGCGCTGGACGAGATCAACCTCGTGCGGCGCGGCGGCAACTACGGCTGGCCGCTCGCCGTCGGGGCACCCGGCGACCCACGCTGGGTCGACCCGATCCTCGCCTGGCCGGACGAGGCGACGCCGCCCTCGGGCGCCGCCTTCTGGCGGGGCGACCTCTTCGTCGCCACCCTGCGCAGCGAGGCCCTCCTGCGGGTGCGCCTGGAGCGCGGTCCCGGCGGCTGGCGCGCCACCGCGGTCGCGCGCGGGTTCGCCGCCGGCTCGCGCCGGCCGCTGGGGCGCCTGCGCGACGCCGTCGCCGGCCCCGACGGCGCCCTCTATCTCCTCACCAACAACCGCGACGGGCGCGGCCGTCCGCGCCCGGGCGACGACCGCATCCTGCGCCTCACGGCCGGTTGAACCGCGGCCGCAACAAAGGGTTGGCATCCCGCAAGTCGGCTGCTATAAGCCGCGCCGCGCTGATCCCCGGTAGCTCAGTTGGTAGAGCAAGCGGCTGTTAACCGCTGGGTCGCTGGTTCGAGTCCGGCCCGGGGAGCCA
>NZ_JAYSFE010000116.1:0-14439 GCF_041913585.1 Allostella sp. | reverse complement strand
TGGGTGCGGGCGCGGGCGCCGAAGATCTCCAGGATCAGGCCGGTGCGGTCGATGACCTTGCACTTCCAGGCCTTCTCCAGGTTGCGCTGCTGCACCGGGGTGACCGCGGCGTCGACGATCACCACCTCGGCCGGCGCCTCCTCGGCCAGGAGCTTGCCGATGCGCTCGACCGTGCCGGTCCCGAAGAGCGTCGCCGGGCGCGGCTGATCCAGCCGCACCACTTCCTCGTGGGCGACCGTCAGGTCGATGGCGGCGGTGAGGCCGACCGCTTCGGCCAGCCTCGCCTCCGGACTGCGAATGTCGTCGCGGCCGGCGCGCAGCGCCGGGTGGAGCACGTAGGCCCGTCCCGCAGCGGCGGCCTTGCCGTCGCCGCGGTCTTCGCCCGCATCCGCGGGCGGCTCAGCTATCGGAGTCGTCCTTGCCCCCGTCGAAAAGCTGGATCGGCTGCGCCGGCATCACGGTCGAGATCGCGTGCTTGTAGACCAGCTGGGAATGTGCGTCCCGGCGCAGCAGGACACAGAAATTGTCGAACCAGGTGATGATGCCCTGCAACTTCACCCCGTTGACGAGGAAGACGGTCACCGGTGTCTTGTTCTTGCGAACGTGGTTCAGGAACACATCCTGGACGTTCTGGTTCTTCTCCGACGACATTGTCGTTGTTCCTGTTTCGTTGTTGGGGTCTTATTCGACCCGGGTGTGCTGTACCCGGCGACTGGGAACGACGCAAGTCCCATGCCGGTTGCCCGACCTGCTACAACAGCGCAGCCAACCCCGGGCAGCCCCGTAGATGGACATGCGGGGCGCAACTGTCAAACTCTTCGCCGAGGGTTTCTTCATCGCGCACGAGCACCGGCGTGCAGCCGGCGGCGAGCGCGCACTGCATGTCGACGCCGGCGTCGCCGACGAACCAGACGTCCGGGCCGGCGACGATGCCGCTGCCGGCGAGCGCCGCATGGACCGGATCGGGCGCCGGCTTGTCGGCAGCCGCGTCGGTCGCGCCGACGATGCGTCCGAAGCGCCGGCTCCAGCCGAGATGCTCCGCCTCGATGCGGAGATACCGGCCGTGCTTGTTGCTGACGATGCCGAGATAGAGGCCGCGTGTGCGGGCGCGGTCGAGCAGGTCGATCGCGCCCGGCATCGGGCGCAGGCCCTCCAGGTGGCGCTCTTCGAATGTCGAGTAGAAGATCCGCTCCGCCTCCCGCCAGCGGTCGCCGAAGAGTTCCGGGAACGTGTCGCGGGCCGACTTGCGGACCCGGGCCCGGCACTCGGCCTCGCTCCAGGTCGGCTTCGCCATTGCCTGGAACGCCGCATTGAGCGCGCCCGAGATGACGGCCCAGTTGTCGACGAGCGTGTTGTCCCAGTCGAAGAGAATGGCGCGGGGCGCCGTCGGCGCCGTCATGCCGCCGCGCCCTGCTCCGCCGCCTGCTCGGTCATGTGGACGAGGTAGGCCTCGCGCAGGCTCTTGGCGACCGGCCCCGGCTTGCCGTCGCCGACGAGCGCATCGTCGATCCGCACGATCGGCGTCACGAAGGCGGTCGTGCTGGTCAGGAAGGCTTCGCGGGCGTTCTTGGCCTCCTCGACCGTGAAGGGACGCTCGACGAACTTCAGCCCCTGCTGCCGGGCGATGATCTCCAGCACGGCGATGCGGGTGATGCCGTTCAGGATCGCATGGTCGGCCTTGCGGGTGACCACCTCGCCCTCCTTGGTCACGATCCAGGCGTTGGTCGAGGTGCCCTCGGTGACGGTGCCGTCGCGGGCGTCGACCTGCCACGCTTCGAGGGCGCCCGCCTCGCGCGCCTGCTGCTTGCCGAGGCAGTTCGGCAGCAGCGACACCGTCTTGATGTCGCAGCGTTCCCAGCGGATGTCGGGAATGGTGATGACCTTGGCGCCGTCGCGCAGCAGCGCCGGGTTGGCGGGCTTGGTGCGCTTCGCCGTCATCACCACCGAGGTCTCGGCATTGGCCGGAAACGCGTGGTCGCGCGGGGCGACGCCGCGGGTCATCTGGATGTAGATCAGCCCGTCGACGACGCGGTTGCGGCGCACGACCTCGCGCATGATGTGCGCCAGCGCCGGGCGCCCCATCGGCCGCGCGATCCGGAGCTCGTCGAGCGACCGCTCGAGGCGGATCATGTGCCCTTCCTCGTCGATGAGCGCGCCGCGGGCGACCGCGATGACCTCGTAGACGCCGTCGGCGAACTGGTAGCCCCGGTCTTCGACATGGACGGCGGCTTCGGGGTGCGGGACGTACTGGCCGTTGACGTAGGCGATGCGCGACATGGGGGCCTCTCGGGAGCGATGCTCGGGACAAACGGGCGGGCGGCGGGCTGGATATCAGAAATACTCGAGCCGCACCGCGAACATCTTCTCGACCTTGCGGACCGCGCCGGTGGTCGCCATCAGCACCACCCGGTCGTCGGCCTTGATGACGCTCGATCCGCGCGGCGTGATGACCGTCGCGCCGCGGACGATGGCGCCGACGATGATGCCCTCCGGCAGGTCGATCTCGCGCAGCGGCCGGCCGACCAGTGCCGAGGTCGCCATCGCCTCGGCCTCGATGATCTCGCCGAAGCCCTCGCGGAGCGTGTGGACGCGCCGGATGCGGCCGCGCCGGACATGCTGGAGGATATGCGAGACGGTGATCGAGCGGGGGTTGACGACGGCGTCGATGCCGAGATTGGTCACCAGCGGCTCGTAGCTCGGCTTGTTGATGAGGGTGACCACCCGCTCCGCGCCGAGGCGCTTGGCCAGGATCGAGCTCAGGATGTTGACCTCGTCGTCGTCGGTGACGGCGATCATCGTCTCCGCCGTGCCGACATTGGCCTCCTCCAGGATCTCGGTGTCGAGCCCGTCGCCGTTCAGCACGACGACGCCGCCGAGCCGCTGGCAGACCTCGGCCGCCCGCGCCTTGTCGAGCTCGATGATCTTGATCGAGACCTCGGGGAAGCGCTCCTCGATCTCCCGCGCCAGATAGAGGCCGATGCTGCCGCCGCCGACGATGACGACCCGGCGTCCCGGCTGCTCCTCGTGGCCGAAGGCGGCCATGGCCCGCGCCACATGCTTGGCGTCGGCGACGAAATAGACCTCGTCTCCGGCCAGGAGCATCGCGTCGTCGTCGGGAATGACCGGCTGGCCGTTGCGGATCAGGCCGACGATGGTGATGGCGAGATCGGGAAAGAGGCCGGTGAGCTGCCGCAGCGGAGTGTTGACGATCGGGCAGTCGGCCGGGCAGCGCACGCCGACGACGCGGACCAGCCCGTCGGCCATGGAGAGGACGTCGAAGGCCCCCGGAACCTCGAGCTGCCGGGTGATGGCGTGCGCCACCTCGATCTCCGGCGAGATGATGACGTCGATCGGCAGGTGCTCGCTCGAGAAGAGCTGGCGCCATTCCGGCTTCTGGTAGATCTGGGCCCGGATGCGGGCGATCTTGGTCGGAACGCTGAAGAGCGCGTGCCCCACCTGGCACGCCACCATGTTGACCTCGTCGGCATGCGTCACCGCGATCAGCATGTCGGCGTCCGCCGCCCCGGCCTCCGCCAGCACGTCCGGGTGCGAGGCATGGCCGACGATGCCGCGCACGTCGTGGCTGTCGGAGAGGCGCTGGACGAGTTCGGCCGACTGGTCGATGACGGTGACGCTGTTGCCGCCGGTCGCGAGATAGCGGGCGATGCTGCTGCCCACCTGCCCCGCGCCGCAGATGACGACCTTCATCGCCGAGACCTCGTCGTCACGGGGCGACGCGCAGCTGGCGCTCGTCGCCGTTGACGCCGAGCGACTTCAGCTTGCGGTGCAGTGCCGAGCGTTCCATGCCGACGAAGGAGGCCGTGCGCGAAATGTTGCCGCCGAAGCGCGTGAGCTGCGCCAGCAGGTACTGGCGCTCGAACACCTCGCGCGCCTCGCGCAGCGGCAGCGTCATGATCTCGCCCGCCTTGTCCCAGCGCAGCACGGCCGGCGTCGTCTGGCCGATCTCGGCGGGCAGCATGTCGGCCCGGATCGGCTCCCGCCCGTCGCCCGGCGCCATGATGAGCAGCCAGTCGACGACGTTGCGGAGCTGGCGGACGTTGCCGGGCCATTCGTAGGCCTGGAGCGCCGCCAGCGCATCCTCGCCAAGGGGCCGCGGCGGCAGGCCGGAGGCCTCGGCCGATCGCGCCATGAAGTGGCGCGCCAGCACCGGGATGTCCTCCCGGCGCTCGCGCAGCGACGGCACCCGGATCGGCACGACGTTGAGCCGGTAGAAGAGATCCTCGCGGAAGCGCCCGGCCGCCATTTCCGCCATCAGGTCGCGGTTCGTCGAGGCGATGACGCGGACGTCGACTTCCACCCGCATCGACCCGCCGACCCGCTCGAACGTCTGGTCCTGCAGCGCCCGCACGATCTTGCCCTGGGTCTCGAGCGGCATGTCGGCCACTTCGTCGAGCAGCAGGGTGCCGCCGTGCGCCAGCTCGAACGTGCCGACCTTGCGGCGCCCGTCGGCGCCGTCGGCGGCCTCGGTGCCGAAGAGTTCGACTTCCAGCCGCTCCGGCCGCATCGTCGCGCAGTTGAGGACGACGAACGGGCCGTCGGCGCGGCGCGAATGGCCGTGGACGAGGCGGGCCACCACCTCCTTGCCGGCGCCGGCGGGGCCGGTCACCAGGACCCGGCTGCCGGTCGGCGCCACCCGGTCGATGGCCTGGCGGATGTGGGCGATCGCCGGCGACTGGCCGACCAGCTCGACCGGGCCGCCGGTGCGCAGCCGCAGCTCCTCGTTCTCGCGGCGCAGCCGCGCCGCCTCGATCGCCCGCTCGATCAGGACCAGCAGACGGTCGGTCTTGAACGGCTTCTCGACGAAGTCGTAGGCGCCGAGCTTGATCGCCTGGACCGCGGTCTCGATCGTCCCGTGGCCGCTGATCATCAGTACGGGAAGGTTGGGATGCTCGCGGCGCAGGGCCTCCAGGATGCCGATGCCGTCGAGCTCGCTGCCCTGCAGCCAGATGTCGAGGATGACGAGGCTCGGCCGCCGCGCCCGCACCGCCGCCAGCGCGGCCCGCGAATCCCCGGCCTCGCGGGCGGCGTAGCCCTCGTCGCGCAGGACGCCCGCGATCAGCATGCGGATGTCCGCTTCGTCGTCGACGATCAGGATGTCATGCGCCATGGGTGCCGGACTTTCTTGCGGGCGTCTCCACATCCGTCAAGGGCGTTTCCGCCACCGGTACGACCGCGGGGTGGGGAATCACCAGCGTGATCCTGGCCCCCCCGCCCGGACGGTCGTCCAGCAGCAGATCGCCACCGTGATCCTCCATGATCTTCTTCACGATGGCGAGCCCCAGTCCGGTTCCTTTGGCGCGGGTCGTGACGTAGGGCTCGGTCAGGCGATCCCGGCCTTCGGTCGGCAGGCCCCGTCCGTTGTCCTGGACAACGATCCGCGCCGCGTCTTCGTCCCAAGAAAGGCGCACCTCGACCGACCCCTGCGGTCGTTCGGCGGCCTCGGGCCGGCCGTCGATCGAGTCGACCGCGTTCTGCAGCAGGTTGGTCAGTGCCTGGGTGATCTGGCGGCGGTCGCAGCGGACCGGCCGCCGCCCCTCCTCGGGCATCTCCAGCCCGAAGCGCAGGTCCGGCCGGGCACTGCGCTGCAGGAAGACCGCCTGGCGGCAGATGTCGCCCAGATCCTCCTGGCGCATGACCGGCGCCGGCATGCGGGCGAAGGCGGAGAACTCGTCGACCATGCGGCCGATGTCGCCGACCTGGCGGATGATGGTGTCGGTACAGAGCTGGAAAGTCTCGGGATCCGAGGTGACTTCCTTGGCATAGCGCCGCTTCAGCCGCTCGGCCGAGAGCTGGATCGGGGTCAGCGGGTTCTTGATCTCGTGCGCGATCCGCCGTGCGACGTCGGCCCAGGCGGCCTTGCGCTGCGCCGACAGGAGCTCGGTGATGTCGTCGAAGGTGACGACGTATCCGAGCGTGTCGTCGCCGGACTTCTCGGCGGCGAGCCGGACGATGAGGGTGCGCTTGCGGCCGTCGCGGACCAGTTCGACATGGCCTTCGATCGAGCGGCCGTCGCCGTCGCGCACCTGGCGCAGGAGCTCGGCCATCTCGGGCACCGCCTGGGCGAGATCGGCGCCGATCCACTGGTCGAGGTCGATGCCGAGGAGCAGGCTCGCCGAGCGGTTGGGCAGGTTGACCGCCCCTTCGCGGTCGAGCCCGACGACGCCGGCGGACACGCCCGCCAGCACCATCTCGGTGAAGCGGCGCCGCGTCTCCAGCTGCTGGTTGGCTTCGACCAGGTCGGCGCGCTGGGTGTGGAGCTGCCGCGTCATCCGGTTGAAGGCGCGGCTCAGGGTGTCGATCTCGTCACCGTTCTCGCGCTCGCGGACGCGCACGTCGAGATCGCCGCCGCGCACCCGCTCCGCCGCCTCCACCAACGACCCCAGCGGGCGGGCGAGCCGGTTGGCGAGCATCAGCGCCGCCCACACCGCCGCCAGCAGCAGCAGCAGGGCCACGACCAGGAAGAGCAGCCCGAAGGTGATCTGGATGCCCGAACGGCGGCCCTCGAGGTCGCGATACTCGGCGACCGCCTTCTCGGTCCGCTCGAGGTGGCCGATCACCCGCGGATCGATGAAGCGCCCGACATAGAGGAAGGCGTTGCCCTCCTCGTCGAGCCGCGTCAGCGCCCGCACCCGGTCGTCGCTCTCGCTCGTCAGCACCGCGATCATGCCGGTGCGGGCTTCCGCCATCGCCCATTCCGGGACCGGATCGAACTCCAGCGCGAAGCTGATGCTGGAGCGCGCCAGGACGCGACCGGTGCGATCGAAGACCATCGCCTCGCCGAGGCCGCGGACCCGCGCCTGGGTGGCGACGATCTGGTTGAAGCGCTGCGGGTTGCCGATCAGCAGCGAGGCGTCGCGGTTGAGGTCCGCCGCCATCGCCGAGACGTCGGCCCGGATGACGTTCTGGTGCTCTTCGAGATAGGCGTAGGCGACGGCGCGGGATTCGACGACGGCGGTGCGCACCGTCTCGCTGAACCAGTTCTGGATGCCGAAATTGAAGAACAGGAACGAGAACACGGCGACGACGATGGTCGGCGTCACCGAAAGCAGGCTGAAGAGCGCGACGAAGCGGACATGGAGCCGCGCGCCGGCCATGCCGCGGCGCCGCTGCACCCACAGCGCGACAAGCCGCCGCGCCACCACCGCGCCCAGCAGCAGCAGCAGGACGAGGTCGAGATTGAGCAGCAGCAGGACCGTGTTCGGGTCGGGCCCGAACGGCGGCTTGCTGGTGATGACGACATAGGTGGTGATGCCGGAGACGAGCGCGGCGATCGCGAGCGCCACCGCGAGCTTCCGCGCGAGCCCGATCCGACTGAGCCAATGCAGCAGCCGCTTCGGCCGGCTATCGCCGCCTAACGCGGGGTCCGTGGTCATCGATGCGCCTGGCAGCGGGCGATCCGTGGCGCTCCCACGAATCCAACGGCGGTCAACGTACCCCGCGCACCACCTGGATGTCCAACTCGCGGATCTTCTTGCGCAACGTGTTCCGGTTGAGCCCCAGAAGCTGCGCCGCCCGGATCTGGTTGCCGCGCGTCGCCGTCAGCGTCAGGGAGATGAGGGGCCGCTCGATCTCCCGCAGGACGCGGTCGTAGAGGCCGGCCGCCGGCAGGGCCTCGCCATGGGCCGAGAAATATTCCTTCAGGTGCCGCTCGGCGGCCGCTCCCAGCCCTTCGCCGGTCGGAGCGTCGGCGACGACGGTGCCGGCCGCCTGGACCTCGGCCAGTTCCTGCTCGACGACGTCGACGCCGATCGTCTCCTGGGCGTAGAGCGCCGCCAGCCGGCGCACCAGGTTCTCCAGCTCGCGGACGTTGCCCGGCCAGCGATAGGCCTTGAGCCGGTCCATCGCCTGCTGGTCGATGGTCTTGAGCGGCAGTCCCTGCCGGGCGACCTGGGCGAGGAAGTGGCGCACCAGGGCCGGCACGTCCTCGGTCCGCTCGCGCAGCGGCGGCAGCCGGATCGGGACGACGTTCAGGCGATAGAAGAGGTCCTCGCGGAAGAGGCCCTGGCGGATCATCTGGCGCAGGTCGCGGTGGGTGGCGGCGACGATGCGCACGTCCGTGCGGATCGGCGTGCGCCCGCCGACCGCCGTGTACTCGCCCTCCTGCAGCACGCGCAGGAGACGGGTCTGCGCCTCGATCGGCATGTCGCCGATCTCGTCGAGGAAGAGCGTCCCGCCCTGGGCCTGCTCGAAGCGGCCGGCCGAGCGGGTGGTGGCGCCGGTGAAGGCCCCCTTCTCGTGCCCGAACAGCTCGCTCTCGATCAGCTCGCGCGGGATGGCGGCCATGTTGATGGCGACGAACGGGCCGGCCCGCCGCTTGCCGAAATCGTGCAGCGCGCGCGCCACCAGCTCCTTGCCGGTGCCGGACTCGCCGAAGATCATGACCGTCAGGTCCGTCCCCATGAGACGGGCCAGTACGCGGTAGATCTCCTGCATCGCCGGCGAGCGGCCGATGAGGGGCAGCTGCTCGTCGCCGTCGGGCAGATCATCGGTGGCGGCCGGCGGCTTCGGCTGGGTCAGCGCGCGCTCGACCGTCGCCACCAGCTCGCGCAGGTCGAAGGGCTTGGGCAGGTACTCGAAGGCGCCGCGTTCGGTCGCCTTGACCGCGGTCAGCAGCGTGTTCTGCGCGCTCATGACGATGATGCGCAGTTCCGGCCGCAGCTTCTTGATGCGCGGGACGAGGTCGAGGCCGTTCTCGTCCGGCATCACCACGTCGGTGATGACGAGGTCGCCCTCCCCCTCCTCCACCCAGCGCCACAGCGTCGCGGCGTTGCCGGTGGTCCGGACATCGTGCCCGAGCCGCCCGAGGGCCTGGCTGAGGACGGTGCGGATCGCCCGGTCGTCGTCGGCGACGAGGATCGTCGCGCCGGCCATCAGACGGCGTCCCCGGGCTCGACCATCGGCAGCTTCAGCCGGAACGTGGTCCGGCGCTGCTGGCCGTCGTACTCGATGAGCCCGCCATGGTCGTCGACGATCTTGGCGACGAGCGCGAGGCCGAGCCCCTTGCCGTTGTGCTTCGTCGTCACGAACGGATCGAAGAGGTTGGCGCGAAGATGTTCCGGCACCCCGCTGCCGTTGTCCTGGACGGTGACGGCGAGCGGCAGGTGCAGCCGGCTTTCGCTTCCGGGCACCGCCAGCCGGACGCCGTGCTGGTAGGCCGTCGACAGCATGATCTCTCCACCTTGCTCGGGTACGGCCTCGGCCGCGTTCTTCACGAGGTTGAGCAATACCTGTACCAGCATGTCCCGGTTGCCCAGGACGGGGGGCAGCGAAGGGTCGTAGAGCTCGACGAAGCGCACGCCGCGGGCGAAGCCGGTCTCGGCCAGGCGACGGACATGCTCCAGCACTTCGTGGATGTTGACGGCGGTGCGCTGGATCGGCCGGCTGTCGGAGAAGACCTCCATGCGGTCGACGAGGGCGCAGATGCGGTCGGTCTCGTCGCAGATGAGGCGGGTCAGCTCGCGATCGGCCTCGCTGGCGTTCTGCTCCAGGAGCTGGGCGGCGCCGCGGATGCCCGAAAGCGGGTTCTTGACCTCGTGGGCCAGCATCGCCGCCATGGCACCGACCGAGCGGGCGGCGCCGCGGTGGGTGAGCTGGTGGTCGATGCGCTCGACGATCGAGCGCGGCTGCAGCGTCACGACGCAGTGGGTCGGGCCTTCGCCGATGGGCGCCACCTGCACGGTCACCAGTTGCGAACCGGTGCGCGGGGTGTCGACGCCGATCCCGTGCTCCACCATCCGGCCGCCCGTCTCGCGCACCTTGGCGACGAGCGCGCAGACCGGGCTGTCCGCGGGCAGCAGCGCGTCGAGCGGCCGGCCGACCATGGTCGGCATCCCCATGTCGAAGAACTGCTCGGCGGCGGGGTTGGCGAAGCGGACGGCGAGCCGCTCGTCGACGACGAGGACGGGATCGACCAGGGTCGCGAGGACGGCGGCCGCGTCCACCTCCGGACGCTGGGGGCGGCGGGCCCAGGCGAGCGCGCGGCGGCCCATCAGGCGGCCATCCGCTCGAGCTGGGGGTCGTAGAAAGCGTGGATCAGCTCGCAGACCCGAGCCGGCTCGTGGACCTGGTTGACGCGGGCCCGGAAGTCCGAAGAGCCCGGCAATCCCTTGCTGTACCAGCCGACATGCTTGCGCGCGACCATCAGGCCGGGCTCGCGGCCATAGTGCGTCAGCATCGCCTCGTAGTGCTCCAGCAGGATGTCGCGCTGCGCCGCGAGCGTCGGGTCGGGCAGGCGCCGGCCGCTGCGCAGGAACTCCATCGCCTGGGCCAGGAACCACGGCCGCCCGTAGGCGCCGCGGCCGATCATCACGCCGTCGGCGCCGGACTGCTCGCGGATCCGCGCGACATCGTCGAGCGTCGTGACGTCGCCGTTGGCGACGACCGGGATGCGGACGGCCTCCTTCACCTGGCGAATGAACTCCCAGTCGGCCCGGCCGGCGTAGAACTGACAGCGCGTGCGGCCATGGACCGTGACCATGCGGATGCCGCACTCCTCGGCGATCCGGGCGAGCCGCGGGGCATTGCGGTTGGCGTCGTCCCAGCCCGTGCGCATCTTGAGGGTGACCGGCAGCGGCACCGCCTTGACCGTCGCCTCCAGGATGCGCGCGGCATGGAGCTCGTCGCGCATCAGGGCCGAGCCGGCGTGCCCGTTCACGACCTTCTTCACCGGGCAACCGAAGTTGATGTCGATGATCTGGGCGCCGCGGTCGGCGTTGAGGCGCGCCGCCTCGGCCATCACCGCGGGCTCGCAGCCGGCGAGCTGGACCGCCATCGGCTGCTCGTCGGCCTCGCTCGCCGCCATGCGCAGGGTCTGGCGGGTCTGCCGGATCATCGCTTCGCTGGCGATCATCTCGGACACGACGAGGCCGGCGCCGTGGCGCTTGACCAGGCGGCGGAACGGAAGGTCGGTGACGCCCGACATCGGCGCGAGGATGACCGGGGCCTCGAGGGCCACGGGACCGATATGAATGCTCATTTGTTGGGCAATCTCTCTATATGCTCAACAGTTAGGCAGAATATACCGTTTCTGCTGCACTGCAACCAAGAAATCGACGGCCCGCCGCCGTCGGCAACCGTCACGCGGCGACGCGCGCCAGGACCACGTCGGTGACGAACTTGACGCCCGGATAGCCCAGCGTGAGCAGCAGCCACGCCACCAGCGCCAGCCGCGCGCCGCGCCGCCCGCGCGTACCCCAGCGCGCATGGGCGAACAGGAGAACCGCCAGGACGAGGAAGGCCGCGATCGACAGCACGGTCTTGTGGTCGAGGCGGATCCAGCGTCCGAGGGTCAGGGAATCGAGGACGAACCCGCTGACCAGACCGCAGCCGAGGACGAAGGTGGCGGCGGCCAGGGCGCCGAAGGCGATGCGGTCGCCCTCGGCGACGGCGGGCAGCCGCCGGGTCAGGAAGGTCGGGCGCTTCCAGCGCAGCGCCGATTCCTGGAGCGCGACGGCAAGCGCGGCCACCCCGGCGATGCCGATCAGCGCGTAGGTCGCCACCGCGACCGCGATATGCACCCAGAGCCAGGTCGAGGTCGCCGCCCGCAGCGGCTGCTCGGGCGCATGTCCCCAGGCGAGCGCCAGCACGGCCAGCACCAGCAGATAGGGCAGCAGCAGCGGCGCCAGCCGGGCCGCGGCGCGGTCCCAGGCGGCGAGCGCCGCGAAGGCCGCGGCCGTCGCCGCGATCGAGACCCAGAGCGCATAGGCGAAGCCGGTCCGCCAGCCATGGTCGCCCAGCACCAGCGCCAGCAGTGCCGGCCCCGCCGCCGCGACGCCGATCGAGGACCAGAACACCCAGTCGCGCCGTCCCGGAACCGGCCGGAAGGCGGCAAGCGTCGCCGGCACGAGCGCGGCTGCGGCCAGGATCGGCAGGACGGCGGAAAACGGCATGGCCCTCTATACATCGTCCGCTGCCGCCAATCGATCGTCGCAGGGCTCGGCCTCTGCCCTTTCCCCGCGACGGTCGAGCGACTAGGGTCCGCCGGCATGTCGTCGACGATCGGACAGGGAGTGCAGGCCCTGGTGGTGGCGGCCGGGCGCGGCCTGCGCTTCGGCGGCGCGCTGCCGAAGCAGTACGGCCGGCTCGCCGGGCGGCCGGTGCTCCGCCATGCGGTCGAGGCGCTGCTCCGCCATCCCGGCGTCGACGGCGTGCGGGTGGTGATCCACCCGGACGACCGGGAACTCTACGAGGCCGCCACGGCCGGCCTGGCGCTGGCCGACCCGGTAGCCGGCGGCGCCACCCGGGCAGACTCCGTCCGCAGCGGGCTGGAAGCGCTGGTGCCGGTGGCGCCGCGCTGCGTGCTGGTGCATGACGGCGCCCGCCCGCTGGTCGATCCCGATCTGGTCTCGCGGGTGCTGGCGGCGCTCGACGACCACGCCGGCGCGGTGCCCGCGGTGCCGGTCGCCGACACGCTGAAGCGGGCCGCCGGCGACGGCACGGTCGCGGAAACGGTGGCGCGGGCCGGCCTGTGGCGGGCGCAGACCCCGCAGGGGTTCCACTTCCAGCGCCTGCTCGCCGTCCACCGCGGCCGGCCGGCCGGTCTGGAGCCGACCGACGACGCCCAGCTCCTGGAACTGGCAGGCGAGCCCGTGGTTCTGGTCCCCGGATCGGAGGACAACATCAAGATCACCCACGACGGCGACCTCGCGCGCGCCGAGCGCATGTTGCAGGGGCCGGCCGGCGAGATCCGCGTCGGCACCGGGTTCGACGTCCACGCCTTCGCCGCCGGCGACCATGTCTGGCTGGGCGGCCTGCGGATCGCCCACGATCGCGGCCTCGCCGGCCATTCGGACGCGGACGTGGCGCTCCACGCCCTCACCGATGCGGTGCTGGGTGCGATCGGCGCCGCCGATATCGGCCACCACTTCCCGCCGTCCGACCCGCAGTGGCGGGGCGCCGCCTCGGACCGCTTCCTCGCCCATGCGGCAGGCTTGGTCGCCGCCCGCGGCGGCGCCGTCGTCCATGTCGACCTGACCATCGTCTGCGAGCGCCCCAAGATCGGCCCGCACCGCGCCGCCATGGTGGCGCGCATCGCCGGCATCCTCGGCATCGCGCCGGACCGGGTCAGCGTCAAGGCGACGACGACCGAAGGGCTGGGCTTCACCGGCCGGCGCGAAGGCATCGCCGCCCAGGCGGTCGCGACCGTGCGGCTGCCGTGACGGCGCGGCCGCCGGTCGGCTTCTTCCACCCGGCGCACCTGGTGGCGACCGGGTTCGGCGTCGGCCGCATTCCCTGGGCACCCGGAACCTGGGGCTCGGCGGCGGCGCTCGCGCCCGGAGTGGCCCTGCACTGGTGGCTGGGGCCGCTCTGGCTCGCCGTCGCGGCCCTGTTGGTCCTGGCCGCCGGCGCCTTCGCGACCGAGCGGCTGCTTGCCCGCGGCGCCACGCACGATCCGCCCTATGTCGTCGTCGACGAGATCGGCGGCCAGTGGCTGGCCCTGGTGCCGGCAGTGCCGGACCCGCTCTCCGTCGGTCTCGCCTTCGTCTTCTTCCGGCTGTTCGACGTCGCCAAGCCCGGGCCGATCGGCTGGGTCGATCGCAACCTGGTCGGCAGCATCGGGGCGATGCTCGACGACGGGCTGGCCGGCGTCGCCGCCGCGCTCGCGCTGGCGGCCGTGCTATGGTGGCTGCCATGACCGACGAATGGACCGAACCGCTGGCCGACCTCGCGATCCGGGCGCTTGGCGAGTGCCGGGCGCGCGGCCTGATGGTGGCGACGGCCGAATCCTGCACCGGCGGCCTCGTCGCCGCGGCGCTGACCGAGATCGCGGGCTCCTCCGACGTCGTCGAGCGCGGCTTCGTCACCTATTCCAACGCCGCCAAGGCGGAGATGCTGGGCGTCCCGATGCCGCTCATCCAGGATTTCGGCGCGGTCAGCGCCGAGGTCGCCCGCGCCATGGCCGAGGGCGCCATCCGCAACTCCGCCGCCGCCGTCGCCGTCGCCGTCACCGGCATCGCCGGACCCGGCGGTGCCACCCCGACCAAGCCGGTCGGCCTCGTCCATTTCGCCGCCGCCGGGCGCGGTCAGGCGACCGT
Source organism: Allostella sp. (assembly GCF_041913585.1). Classification (NCBI taxonomy): domain Bacteria; kingdom Pseudomonadati; phylum Pseudomonadota; class Alphaproteobacteria; order Rhodospirillales; family Allostellaceae; genus Allostella; species Allostella sp. The sequence continues at coordinate 385 of NZ_JAYSFE010000116.1, read as the reverse complement.
CGACGAACGCCACGTCCTGCCCGGAGACCGGGCGGCCATCCGCCGCCGCGCGGTCGCGATCGCCCTCAGGATGATCCGAGAGGCGGCGGCGCGATAGCGGGCGTCCCGTAGAGCGCCCGTGCCCGGCCCTCGAAGGCCGCGACCATGCGGCGGACGGCCTCGTGGAACAGCACCTCGATGACCTTCTGCAGGGTGCGCGAGCGGAATTCGAACTCGACGTAGAAGTCGATCCGGCAACCGCCCTCTGCCGGCTCGAAGATCCAGTGGTTGCGCAGGTGCTTGAACGGCCCGTCGCTGTAGGCGACGTCGATGCGGGTCTTCGGCGTCAGTCGCACCCGCGAGGTGAAGCGCTCGCGGATCATCTTGAAGCCGATCATCAGGTCGG
>NZ_JAYSFE010000115.1:0-14815 GCF_041913585.1 Allostella sp. | reverse complement strand
GGGTGTCGGCGATCTCCAGCGCCTGCTCGCCGGCGTCGGGCTGGGAGATCAGCAGCTCGTCGACGTCGACGCCGAGCTTGCGGGCATAGGTCGGATCGAGCGCGTGCTCGGCATCGACGAAGGCGCAGGTGCCGCCGGCCTTCTGCGCCTCGGCCACGACATGCAGCGCCAGCGTCGTCTTGCCCGAGCTTTCCGGCCCGTAGATCTCGACCACCCGGCCGCGCGGCAGGCCGCCGATGCCGAGCGCGATGTCGAGCCCGAGCGAACCGGTCGACACCACGTCCGCCTCGCTCGCCGGGGTGCGGGCACCGAGCTTCATCACCGAGCCGCGGCCGAAGGCCCGTTCGATCTGGCCGAGCGCGGCCTCCAGGGCCTTGGTCTTGTCCACGGTTTCCTTGTCCACCAAACGCAGCGCGGCTTGCGACATAGTCCGGTCCCCTTATTCCACGCCCGGCGAGGCGATGCAACGAAGGGCACCGTACCCGATTTGTTCGCCCTCGTCGAGGGCGATTGTTCGTTGTTCGTTCTCCGGCGCTATGGCCGGAGAACCACGGTCGGACCGGCCGGCGGCCGGGATCAGTCGTCGCGGTGCGTGCGCTCCATGCGCTCGTGCCGCTCCTGTGCCTCGAGGCTGAGCGTCGCGATCGGCCGGGCCTCGAGCCGGCGCAGGCCGATCGGCTCGCTCGTCTCCTCGCAATAGCCGTAGCTGCCGTCCTCGATCCGCTCGAGCGCCGCGTCGATCTTGGCGATCAGCTTGCGCTCGCGGTCGCGGGTGCGCAGTTCGAGCGAGCGGTCCGTCTCCAGCGAGGCCCGGTCGGTCAGGTCGGGCTGGGACAGCGTGTCCTCCTTCAGGTGCTGCAGCGTCTCCGTCGATTCGCGCAGGAGCTCGGCCCGCCAGCGCAGCAGCTTCTGGCGGAAATACTCCCGCTGCAGCGCGCTCATGAACGGCTCGCGCTCGGTCGGCACGTAGCCGGGTGGCAGTTCGGGCCGCACGCCCGCGCCCGCGTCCCGGCGCTCGCCGCCGTCGAGCCCGCCGTTCCTGTAGACCTCGCCCGCCTTCGCCGCCACCGACGCGGTCAGGCCGACGAACTTGATATTCCCGGAATTTTCGCGATTGGAACCAGCCTTCACGGTCGCGCTCCTCCGCCCGTCCTCACGAGTAGGTGGTTAGCGATACTTCTACGATTGCTCAAGCGCGATTGCGTTACGGCGTGCGCCCAAGCGTGGCAGCAGTGGCGAAAGCAAGAGCAGTGCCGCCACGGCGAGGCAGGTCGCCGAAATCGGCCGCTCGACGAAGGTCAGGAAATCGCCCTGGGCGAGCAGCAGCGCCTTGCGCAGGTTGTTCTCCAGCATCGGCCCGAGCACGAAGGCCAGGACCAGCGGCGCCGGTTCGTAGCCGAACTTGCGCAGGAGCCAGCCGAGCACGCCGAACCCGACCATCAGGTAGACGTCGAAGATCGCTCCGGAGGCGGTGTAGACGCCGATGACGCAGAACAGCAGGATCAGCGGGAACAGGATGCGGTAGGGCACGCGCAGCACCTGGATCCACATGCCGATCAGCGGCAGGTTCAGGACCAGCAGCATGACGTTGCCGATATACATGCTGACGACGATGCCCCAGAAGAGATCGGGCTTCTGGGTCATCAGGAGCGGCCCCGGCTGCAGGCCGTGGACGATGAAGGCCCCCATCAGCAGCGCCAGCACGACGTTGGGCGGGATGCCGAGCGTCATCAGCGGGATGAACCCGCCCCCGGCGGCGGCGTTGTTGGCCGCCTCCGGCCCGGCGACGCCCTCGATTGCCCCCTTGCCGAAGCGCTCCGGGGTGCGCGACAGCCGCTTCTCCAGCCCGTAGGAGAGGAACGAGGAGATGACGGCGCCGCCGCCCGGCAGGATGCCGAGGACGAAGCCCAGCACCGAACCGCGGGCGAGCGGCCCGGCGCTCCGCCGCCAGTCGTCGCGGGTCGGCAGCAGGCCGGTGACGCGGCGCTGGAAGATCTCCCGCTTCACCTCCTGTTCGAGATTGGCGAGGATCTCGGCGACGCCGAACAGGCCCATGACGATCGGCACCAGGCCCAGCCCGTCGACCAGTTCCATGCGGTCGAAGGTGAGGCGCGGCACCGCGGTGATCGAGTCGAGCCCGACCAGCCCGAGCACGACGCCCAGCGTCGCCATCAGGAGCGCCTTCACCAGCGAGCCGTGCGACAGGTAGGCCAGGATCGAGAGGCCGAGCACCATCAGGCTGAAATACTCGGCCGGCCCGAAGCGGATGGCGAAGCGGGCCAGCGTCGGCGCCACCAGCATCAGGCCGACGACCGCCAGCGTGCCGGCGATGAACGAGCCGATCGCCGCCATGCCGAGGGCCGCCCCGGCGCGCCCCTGCCGCGCCATCTGATAGCCGTCGAGGCAGGTGACGACGGAGGCGGCCTCGCCCGGGATGTTGACGAGGATCGCCGTCGTCGAGCCGCCGTACATCGAGCCGTAATAGACGCCCGCCATCAGGATGATCGCCGACTCGGGCGGGATGGCGAAGGTCGCCGGCAGCAGCAGCGACATCGCCGCCACCGGGCCGATGCCCGGCAGCACCCCGATCAGCGTGCCGACGAAGACCCCGGCGAAGCAGTAGAGGAGGTTGACCGGCGCCAGCGCCACCTGGAAGCCGAGCGAGAGGCTGTGCAGCAGATCCATCGGCGGCTTCGGCCCGGCTCAGAGATGGAGGATGCCGCGCGGCAGGCCGACGCCGAGCCAGCGGTCGAAGACGAGGATGCAGGCGGCGGTCGCCAGCAGCGCGACCGCGAAAGCGGTCGCCGGCGGCGTCCGGTCGACCGCCAGCATCAGCACCAGCAGGAAGGCGAAGGTCGAGATGAGGAAACCCACCGGCAGCAGGGCCGCCGCATAGGCGGCGAGCGCCAGCACGGCGGCGACCGGCCGCCACCAGCGCGGCCCCGGCCACAGGCCGGCCAGCCGTCCCCCGCCCTCGCCCGCCGGACAGCGCCCGAGCTGGACGAGCGCCAGGCCGGCCATCAGCAGGCCGGCCCAGAACAGCAGGAATCCCGAGCCCGGGTCGTTGGGGGTGCCGAGCCGGAGTTCGTGGCCCTCGACGGCGACGAAGCCGCCGAGGGCCAGCCACACCAGGCCGCTCGGCAGGTCCGCCTTCACGGTCGCCGCCCCTTCCCGGCCCCGCCTACTTCTTCGCCAGCCCCAGCATCTCGACCAGCTTGGCCTGCTCGGCGATCGTCTCGCGCGCGAAGCGGTCGTAGTCGGCGGTCGACATGTAGGAGGGTTCCATGTCGAACTTCTTCATCGCCTCCGCATAGGCCGGCTCCTCCATGCCCTTCTTGAAGGCGTCGTGCAGCCGGGCGACGACCTTGGGGTCCATTCCCTTCGGGCCGGCGATGCCGAAGGGCGAGTTGGAGACGAGGTCGAACCCGGCCTCCTTCAGCGTCGGCACGTCGGGCCAGCGCTTGGAGCGCTCCTTGCCCCAGATCACCAGGAGGCGGAGTTCCTTGGCGTCGACGAGGCTGCCCCAGCCGGTCGAGTCGGCGACCGCCGAGACGTGCCCGCCGAGCACCGCCGCGTTGGTCTCGGCGCCGCCCTTGAAGGGAACGTGGGTGAACTTGACCCCGGCCATGGACGCGATCTGCTCCATGGTGATGTGCAGCGAGGTGCCGGCGCCGGGGGTGCCGTAGCTGATCTTGCCGGGGTTCGCCTTGGCGTCGGCGATCAGTTCGCCGAAGGTCTTCCACTTGGCGTCGGCCTTGACGACGACGCCGAACGTGTAGCCGGTGACGTTGAGGATGTAGGTGAAGTCCTTGGCCGGATCGAAGGCGGTCTTCACCATGTGGGGCAGCCGGAAGACCGTGATCGGCATCTGCGCCACGGTGTAGCCGTCCGGCTTGGCGGAGGCCGCCATCACCGCCGGGCCCGCGGTGCCGCTGGCGCCCGCCCGGTTCTCGACCACGATCGGCTGGCCGAGATGCTTGGAGGCCGCCTCGGCCAGCGCCCGCATGGTGAGGTCGCTGGAGCCGCCGGCCGGCCAGGGCACGATGAAGGTGACCGGCTTCGCGGGATAGGTGTCGGCGACGGCGGCGCCGGACAGGGCGAGGACGCCGAAGGCGGCGGACAGAATCGTCCTGCGGTCGAACATGTGCTCCTCCCGGGTGTTCTATTCTTGGGCGCGGATACTACGGATTCGCGCCGGGCGAAGCGACCGGAAGTTGGGGGCGCGGCGTTCGGGCGCCGCCGCGCCCCGCCGTCTCACGACCGCGCGACCACCCCCGACACCGTCCGCGACAACAGGCTCGACAGGCCGAGCACGATCAGCAGGATCACCGACTGCAGGACGCTGAAGGCGGCCGTGGCCCCGGCATTGCCGCCCTCGTAGAGATCGAGGAGCAGCACCGCCATGACGATCGTGTCGTTGGTGAAGAGGAAGAGCGACGAGCCGAGTTCGCGGATCGCCAGGATGAAGAGCAGCGTCATGCCGGCGACGACGCCCGGCCGGGCGATCGGCAGGACGATGCGCACGATCGTCTGGAGCGTGCCGCGGCCGCAGATCCGCGACGCCTCCTCCAGCTCCTTGTGGATCTGCATCAGCGAACTCGACAGCACCTTCAGCGTGTCGGGCAGGAAGCGGGCGACGAGCGCCAGCGCCAGGATCCAGGTCGTGCCCCAGAGCCCGCCCGGCAGGCCGATCCACGCCCAGAGATAGGCGACGCCGACGACGAGGCCCGGGATGGCGACCGGCGCCGTCGCCAGCATGTCGAGCAGGCGCCGTCCGGGCAGCAGGGTGCGGGTCACGGTGTAGCCGATGGCGAAGGCGAGCGCGCCGCCGACGAAGGCGGTGATGAGCCCGACCTCGATCGTGTTCCAGATCGAGCGCCAGACGATCTCGGTGCCGAGCAGCCGCTCGAAATGCAGCAGCGAATAGTGCTTCGTCTCGAACAGGCTGGCGAGGTTCGGCACGAACATGAAGCGGCGGAACGAGGCGATGAGGAGCGCCGCGCACGGCAGCACGACGACGACGAAGAGATAGACGACCGCCAGCCCGAGCGTGAACCAGCGCCAGCGCCCGAGATTGAGCTCGCGCGGCTTGAAGGACTTGCCGGTGACGGTGACGAAGCTGCGTCTCGACAGCACGCGCTGCTGCAGCCAGACGCAGACCGCGGTGACGACGATCAGCAGGATGGCGACCGCGGCGGCGGTGTTGAAGAGCGGCGGCGACCAGGAGGTGAGCGCGAAGATGTAGGTGGTCAGCACGCTGATCTTGGCCGGCGTGCCCAGCACCGCCGGAATGCCGTAGATGCCGAGCATGACGATGAAGGTGAGCAGCATGCTGGACAGGATCGCCGGCGCCACCAGGGGAAAGGTGATGGTCAGCATGGTGCGCAGCGGCCCCGAGCCCGAGACCTCCGCCGCCTCCTCCAGCGACGGGTCCATGTTCTTCAGGGTCGAGACCACGAACATGTAGACGTAGGGGGCGTAATACATGCCGAAGACCGCGATCACCCCGGCCATGCTGTAGAGGTTGATGCGGAAATCGAGCCCCAGCTGCTTGAAGAGGGTGTTGAAGAGCCCGGTCGTCGGCGAGCCCAGGATCGACCACGCGACCGCCCCCACCAGCGGCGGCACGAAGAGCGGCATGATGCCGGCGCTTTCGATCAGCCGCTTGCAGGGGGTGTTGGTGCGGGCGACGATCCAGGCGAAGCCGACGCCGATGACCAGCGCCACCGCCGTCCCGGCGGCGCAGATGACGAGGGTGTTGACCATCGCCGTCTGGACGCTCGAATTCCCGAGCACGGCGGTGAAGTTGCCGACCGACAGGTCGAAGCGGCCGAAGCCGTCGACGATCGGGTTGGTCCGGGTGAGCGCGCCCAGCAGCAGCATCGCCACCGGATAGGCGACGAGGAAGAGCAGCACCACCAGCAGCGCTCCGGTCCAGATCCGCCCCGGCCAGCGGCCGGAAAACCCCCGGGCGGGCCGCGCCTGCGCCCCCGCCGCCTCGGCCGTCGTCGTCGCCATCCGGTCCCTCCCCTCGTGCCTCTCGTTGTCGGCCGGCCGGTCGTTGCCGGCGCCCCCATCCGGAGCTGCCCTGTCCGGAGCTGCCCTGTCCGGATCTACATCGGGTGATCGCGCCCGTGCAGGGCGGCGGAGCGCATGATCCGCTCGCGCGTGCCGGCATGGACGACGTGACTCTGCGGTTCGATGCCGAGCATCTGGGCGATGTCGCCCGCCGCCGCGACCGCCGCCTCGGTCGAGACGCCGGTGTCGATGCCCATCGAATTCAGCATGTGGACGATGTCCTCGGTCGGCAGGTTGCCGACGGACGCCATCGAGGTCGGCGTCATGATGCCGCCGCCGATGCCGCAGATGCTGCCCTCGACGAACAAGGCCCCGGCGTCGATCGCCGCCAGGATGTTGGCGGTGCCGGTGCCGGCGAGGTTGTGGACGTGGAATCCGAGCTCGACGTCGGCGTGGCGGTCGAGGATGCGGCGGAACAGCCGGCCGACATGGGCGGGATCCTCCATCCCGAGCGAGCCCGCGAGATAGAAGCGGCGGATGCCGGCCGCCCGGAAGCGATCGACGAGGTCGATCACCCGATCCTCCGGGATCAGCCCGTCATAGGCGCACCAGAACGACATCCCGATCGCCAGCAGGAACGGGATGCCGGCCGCGTCGGCGATGCGGAAGGTCTCGATCGCCGCGTCGACGCCCTGGGCGATCGTCATGTTCTGGTTCTTGCGGTTGTAGGCCTCGCTCGCGGTGATGAGGCCCAGGACCTCGTCGACCCGGGCCGCCACCGCGCGCTGCGCGCCGCGCGGGTTGGGCGCCTGGCCGCGATAGACGGTGCCCGGCCGCCGCCGGATCCGTTCCATCACCGCCTCGGCGTCCCGGAGGTGCGGGATGACCCGCGGGTGCGCGAAGTTGGTGACCTCGATCACCGGGAATCCCGCCTCCGACAACCGGTCGACCATCGCCACCTTGACGTCGGTGTCGACCCAGCGGTGGAAGCTCTGCAGCCCGTCGCGCGCGGCGACGTCGACGACGGTCATGCGGTCGGGAAGGGTCAGCATCGCCGGCCTCCGGTCACAGCGTCAGCCCGGCGGCGCGGACCTCGTCCTCGGTGAAGCCGAGTTCGCCGACCAGCACCTCGCGATTGTGGATGCCCAGCTTCGGCCCGGCATGGGCGACGCGCCCCGGGGTCGCCGACAGCTTGCCGACGACGTTCTGGAAGCGGACCGGACCGCCGAGTTCCGGGTCGTCGACGGTGACGATGTTCTCGCGCGCCCGATAGTGCGGGTCCTCGTAGATCTGGCGGATGTCGTTGACCGGCGCGACCGTCGCGTCGGCGGCGAGGAAGCGGCGGAGCAGTTCGTCGTAGTCCAGCCTCGCGATCGCCTCGGCCATCACCTGGTCCAGGGCATGGACGTTGGTGAGGCGCAGCCGGTTGTTGAGGAAACGCGGATCCTTCGGCACGTCCGCGATTTCCAGCGCCTCGCACATGCGCTCGAAGGTCGACTGCGCGGCGCCGGCGATGGCGACATAGCGGCCGTCGCGGGTGCGGTAGCAGTTCCGCGGCGCGGTGAAGTTGTGCAGGCTGCCGGTGCGCTCCTGGACGATGCCGAGCTGGTCGAAATTGACCGCGTGCGGCCCCATCAGGGTGAACAGCGGCTCGTAGAGGGCGAGGTCGATGTACTGCCCGCGTCCGCCGTTGTTGGCGCGCCCCTGCAGGGCCACCATGCAGAGATAGGCGCCCATCAGCCCCGCCGTCGAATCGGCGAGACCGAAGGAGGGCAGGATCGGCGGCCGGTCGGGGAAGCCGTTGGTGTAGGCGAAACCCGAATAGGCTTCGGCCAGCGTACCGAACCCGGGGCGCTGGCGGTTGGGGCCGGTCTGGCCGAAGCCGGTGATCCGCAGCATGACCAGCTTCGGATTGATCGCCGACAGCACCTCCCAGCCGATGCCCCAGCGCTCCAGCGTCCCCGGCCGGAAATTCTCGCAGACGATGTCGGCGTCCTTCACCAGCCGTTTCACCGCCTCGACGCCGAACGGCGTGCGCATGTCGACGGTGACCGAGCGCTTGTTGCGGTTGATGACCTTGTAATAGAGCCCGACCCCGTCCTTGTCGTTGCCCCAGTAGCGCATCTCGTCGCCGCTGTCCGGCCGCTCGACCTTGACGACGTCGGCGCCGAAATCGGCCATGAACATCGAGGCGATCGGCGCGGCCAGGAAGCAGGAGAGGTCGACGACCCGGATGCCGGCGAGCGGGAGCGGCGGGGCGGACGCAGGCGTCGTGGCGGCGGTCATCGTTTCTTCCCGTTTCCTGCTTGTCTGTTCGTCAGACAATACGTAGCCTCGTCTTGGGGGGTCAATGCACCCGCTGCGCCCTGGCACAAATCTGGCCGAGGCGAGTCGACGGAACCTGGCCCCGTCCCCACGTCCAACCACGAGGCGGACGGTCCGAGGCCGACATCGCCCAGGCGCACCCTCGAGAGTGACGCCGACAACGAACCCGGAGGAGACGCGGATCCCATGTCCAGTCTGACGAAAATCGTGCGTGCCGCCCTTCCCGCCCTGGCGGTGCTGGCCTTCGGCGCGGGCGCCGCATCGGCGCAGGACTGCTGCCCCAAGGCGCTGGTCGACGCCGCGAACAAGGAGGGCAAGCTCGTCCTCTACACGGCGCTCCTGCTCGACAGCGAGCAGATCGTGATGAAGGAGTTCAACAAGAAGTTCCCGGGCGTGAAGGTCGACATCGTCCGCGCCCCCGGCGCCCGGCTCTTCACCCGCATCGAGACCGAGGCGGCGGCGGGCAAGCTCGGCGCCGACGTCATCGACTTGACCGACCTCGGCCTCGCCAAGCGCATCGAGAACGTCTTCGCCGACTACGCGCCGCCCAACGCGGACCAGTGGCAGAAGGAGACGATGATCTCGCCCAAGCTGTGGCCGCGCACCGTCCATGTCTATGCGCTGGCCTACAACGTCGCCCTGCTGAACAACCCGCCCAAGTCCTGGAAGGACATGACCAACCCCGCCTACAAGGGGAAGATGGGTCTGGTCATCGCCGGGTCGGGCGGCACCACCTGGACCAAGGCCATGTTCCAGCGCCAGGTGCTGGGCGAGGACTACTGGAAGGCGGTCGCCGCCGTGGAGCCGCGGCTCTACGAGAGCAACGGCCCGCTCGCCACCGCCGTGGTCAGCGGCGAGGTGCAGGTGGCGATGCTGCTGGTCAACGCCACCCTGCCGCTGAAGCAGGACGGCGCGCCGATCGAGGTCGTCTACCCGACCGAGGGCCTGCCGACGACGCCGGGCGCGGCCGGCATCACCAAGACCGCCGCCAACCCCAACGCCGCCAAGCTCTTCCTCAACTGGTTCCTCTCGCTCGAGGGGCAGAACGCGATGGTCGGCAAGCTCGGCTTCGTCTCGCTCCTCAAGGGCGCCAACGTTCCGCCCGGCGCCCCCAAGGACATCAAGCTGTGGATTCCGAACAAGACCGAGTACGAGCAGCTCCGCGACAAGTGGATCGCCGACTGGAACGTCGTCTACAAGTACCGCCAGTGACCGGCTGAAGGGAGCAGTCGCGCCATGTCGGCGGATCTCACCGTCGAGGAGCTCGAGAAGAGCTTCGCACCCGGCCTCCGACCGGCGGTCGATCGGGTCTCCTTCCATGTTCCCGCCGGCGAGATCGTCGTCCTGCTGGGCCCTTCGGGGTGCGGCAAGACGACGACGCTCCGGATGGTCGCCGGCCTGGAGCGGCCGACCGGTGGGGTCATCTCGATCGGCGGGCGCGTCGTGGCGCGGGCGGCGACGGGGCAACTCGTCCCCGCCCAGCACCGCGAGATCGGCATGGTCTTCCAGTCCTACGCCGTCTGGCCGCACATGACGGTGCAGGAGAACGTCGCCTACCCGCTGCGCCACCGGAAGGTGTCGCGCGCCGACATCCGCACCAAGGTCGCCCAGGCCCTCGAACTGGTCGGGCTCGAGGATTATGCCGGCCGCTCGGTCACCGCCCTGTCGGGCGGCCAGATGCAGCGGGTGGCGCTGGCCCGCGCCCTCGTCTACCAGCCGCAACTGCTGCTGCTGGACGAGCCGCTCTCCAACCTCGACGCCAAGCTCCGCCTGCGACTGCGCGACGACCTGCGCCGCATCATCAAGGAGACGGGGGTGACGGCGCTCTACGTCACCCACGACCAGGCGGAGGCGGTGGTGCTGGGCGACCGCATCGGCGTCATGCGCGACGGCCACCTCCTGCAGATGAGCGACCCGGTCACCCTCTACAACCGGCCGGCCGACCTCTTCGTCGCCAACTTCACCGGCGCCTCCAACATGCTGGAAGGACGGGTGGGCGAAGGCGGCCGGTCGATCGTGCTGCCGGGTGGCGGCGTGCTACCGGCCGAGATTCCGGCCGGCGCCCGGACCGGCGAGGCTGCGGTCGTCGCCATCCGGCCGGAGAACCTGCTGCTGAGCGCGCCCGGCAACGAGGGCGCGGGGCTGCACGGAACGGTGGTGGCGGAGACCTTCCACGGCACCCAGACCGTCTATCAGGTCGAAGCCCTGGGCGTGACGCTGGAGGCGGTGGAGATGGGCACGGTGCCGCGCTTCGCGCCCGGCGCCGCCGTCGCCATCCAGGTGCCGGCCGCCGCCTGCCGGGTGTTCACCGGCCGCGCGGCCGAGCGCACCGGCATCGACGCCGAGGGTCGCGGCGGGCACTGACGGGCCCGCCCGGGCGGCCGCCCGGACCCAGCAACCGGTTGGACTGGCGCGGGTCGCGCGCGACGTTCGGAGGGGCCGGAGGGTGGCCTCCGGTCCGGACGGGGGCTCTTGCGCGGTCGTCCGTCCGGGTACGGCTGCACGGGCCGTCGGTCTTCGCGCTCTACCCGCGAGACCGCTATCGGCCGGCGCGCGTCCGCGCCCTGCTGCAGCTCCTTCGACCGAAGCCGTCCCCGTCCGGCGGCCTTCCGGTCGGATAGGCCCGGGGATCCTCCACCGGCATTGCCGGCGCGCGCCCGGATCTACTCGACCGCGCGAACCTCGCCCGTGGTGCCGTCGACGGCGATGGTCTCGCCGTCGCGCATGTTGCCCCAGAACTCCTGCGGCACGTCCGAGACGATGGGGATGCCGGCCAGAATCGCACCCTGGACGACGCTCGGATCGGGCGCGTCGCGGCTGACGATGGCGACCGGGTGATTGCCGTGCTTGAAGAGCTGGTAGAGGAACCGCCACGCCCCGGCCGAGCCGCGGCTGTAGGGAAAGACCAGCACCGTGCCCTTGACCGAGCGGCCGTGGACGCTGGGCAGGTCGCCGACGACGGTGCCGGTGTTGATGTCGACGTCGCCGAGGAACGAGATCGCCTCGGTGGCGATCAGGACCGGCCCGGCGGCCTGCCCCTCGACGATGCCGCGCCCGCGGATGCTGCCGGTCATGCCGCCCTCCCGTGCCGGACGAAGCGTCCGGTCAGTGCCGTCTCGATCGCCTCGGCCGTGCCGGTCAGCAGCGTGTCGCAGCGGATCATGTCGCGGACATACTTCGCCTGCTTGGCGGAATCGACGACGATCGCCCGCAAGGGCGGCGGCACCACGCCGAGCGCGGGATCGGGCGAGACGGTGCGCGCGAAATGGCACGAGATCGGACAGGTGTCGGAGATCACCTTGGCCCCGGCCGCCTCCAGCACGCGCACGATGCCCGCCTCCTCCGCCATCCGCCGGACGGGGCGGCTGGTCGTCACCCAGAGTTCCATCCCCGCGGCGATCCGCTTGCCGTCGAGCAGCCGGCCATACTCCTTCATCTCCTCGAAGGAGGCGTGCGGGCAGCCGACATGGACGATGTCGAAGGCACCGTCGCCGCGGGTGCAGAAATAGTCGTAAACGGCGTCGAGATCGGCCCGTCGGGCGTCGACCGCCGCGTCCGGCACCCGGCCGCCGAAGGCCTGCGCCGCGGTCGCATAGGGCGGCGTCACGCCGGGAACGACGAAGAGCGCGACGCCGCCCGAGGTCGCCAGTGCCGCCCCCAGCGCGTCGAGCTCGTCGAGGCTCGGCCGCCGCTCGAAGCCCTCGAACACCGGGACGCCCTCGCCGACGATGCGGCCGACGTGGAAGCCCAGCGCCGAGAAGTCGGTGACCGAGCGGAGCGGCGTGTCGACCCGCACCAGGTGCGTGCCGCGCCGGTTCTCGTCGAGATGGTAGCCGAAGAGGGGATAGCGGCCGGTGATGCCGGCATAGACGGCGAAGAACCCGTCGCGGTTGCTGCGCGCGCCCAGCACGGAATTGCAGAAGATCGTGACCGTCGATTCGATCGAGGTCATGTGGGTGTTCCAGGTCGGCCAGTGGCCGGCCCAGTAGGGCGTGCAGGTGAAGGTGCAGGCCGCCCCCAGGCGGTGCTGGGCGTCGGCGGCCCGCTGCTGAAGGCGGGCGAGGCTCTCCGGCGCGCCGGTCGCCTGCCAGTTGACGGTGTCGGCGTTGGCGATGTTGACCGACGAGGGCACCGCCATGGTCGCGCCGAGGTCGGCCAGATCCTCCATCAGCTCGACATCGTGCAGGTAGAGGGCCATGCCGGCATGGATGTGGGCATAGCCGATCTCGACCATGCGCTCGGCCCCGAAGGCGCGGCCGAGCTGCACCAGCCCCGACATCGCCTTCTGCTTCGCCGGCCCCTCGCCGCCGTCGAGCATCCGCTGTTCCGCCGCCGTCAGCCGCATCCCGTCACCTCCCCAGTCGCCGCAGGATAGACCGGGCCGGGCGTCGCAGCCCAGACGCCCTCGCCGCGGCCCGTCCGTTGTCGCCGTCCCGCCACCCTCCTAGATTGGCGGCCGTCTTGGCAACCCGATCGGACGATCATTCCATGGAACCCAACGGCTCGCGCATCGCCCATGGCGGCAAGGCGGTCTTCGGCGCCCGCCTCGGCATCCTCATGCTGGAGGCGCAGTTCCCGCGCATCCCGGGGGACATGGGCAATGCCCGCACCTGGCCCTTCCCGGTGCTCTACAAGGTGGTGTCCGGCGCCTCGCCCGACCGGGTGGTGCGGCGCAAGGCCGAGGGCCTGCTGCCCGACTTCCTCGAGGCCGCGGCCGAACTGGTCCGCCTCGGCGCCGACGGGATCACCACCAACTGCGGGTTCCTGTCGCTCTACCAGCGCGAGATCGCGGCCCATGTCGGGGTGCCGGTCGCGACCTCGAGCCTGATGCAGGTGCCGATGGTGCAGGCGACCCTGCCGCCGGGCCGGAAGGTCGGCATCCTGACGATCAGCGCCGCCTCGATGACCCGGGCCCACCTCGAGGCCGCCGGCGTCGATCCCGCGACTCCGGTGATGGGCACCGACGCCGGCCGCGAGTTCAGCCGCGCCATCATCGAGAACGAGCCGTCGATGGACGTGGCGGCGGCAGAGGCCGACATCCTCGAATTCGGCGCCAGGCTGGCGGCGAGCGACCCGGCGATCGGCGCCATCGTCCTGGAATGCACCAACATGGCGCCCTATGCCGCGGCGCTCCGCACCCATGTCGGACTGCCGGTCTTCGACATCTACAGCTTCATCAGCTGGTTCCATGCCGGACTGTCGCCGCGCGACTTCGGCCATCCGGCAAGCGCCCCCCGCCCCTGGCGCGAGCGCGGCAGCGACGCGTGAGCGCAGCCGGCGCCGATTGACAGGCGGCGGCCCAGGGCTTGCAATGCCGATCAGCCGACCAACAGGCTCGGGCCGGTCGCGGGCTCGCCGCGCCGGAGACAACGACGGGAGACGGACGATGATGCGCAAATCGCTGCTGGCGGCCGGGATGGGCGCCGCCCTCACCTTCACCGGCCACGCCTCGGCCCAGACCATCGAGTTCGTCGCCGGCCAGCTCGGCGGCGGCTGGTACACGATGTCGTCCGGCATGGCGAAGATGATGCAGGACAAGAATCCGGGGCTCACCGTCAAGGTCGTCCCCGGCGGCGGCACCGCCAACCCGTCCAAGATCCAGCAGGGCCAGAGCCAGCTCGGCATGGGCCTCGACATCTTCGCCAAGGCGGCCCGCGACGGCACCGGCATCTACAACGGCCGCAAGCACGACAAGGTCGTGATGATCGGCCAGAGCTTCTCCGACAACTACGTCCACTTCCTCAAGGCGGCCAATGCGCCCTACGGCTTCGAGGACGTGTTCAAGCAGAAGAACGTCAAGATCGGCGTCACCAAGGCCGGCTCGTCGGACGAGATGACCTACCGCTTCGTCATGGAAGAGTACGGCCTCAGCTACGACAAGCAGCGCGCCAACGGCTGGAAGATCGTCCAGGGCGACTACAACGAGCTGGCCTCCGCCTACAAGGACGGCCAGGTCGACTATGTGTTCCTGGTGCTGGGCATCCCGGGTGCAGCCGTGATCGACATGGGCACGGGCCGCAAGGGCGAACTGATGCAGTGGCCGAAGCCGCTCTCCGAGACCCTGATGAAGAAGTACGGCTATTCGCCGGCGACCTTCCCCAAGACCACCTACCCGGCCTTCCAGACCGCCGACGTCCAGGCGATCCTGATGGCGACGACCCTGATGGCGTCGAGCGACCTCTCCGAGGACGTCGCCTACAAGGTGACCAAGACGCTCTGCGAGGGCACGGCCGAACTGCCGAAGATCCATGCCAGCATGAACGTCTTCAAGTGCGAGACGGCGGTGAAGGTCCAGCCGGTCCCGGTCCATCCCGGCGCCATGAAGTACTACAAGGAAAAGGGCTTCAGCTCCTAGCGCGACCGTTTCCCGCGCGACCCCGCCCCATCCCGGGCGGGGTCGCGGCATTTCCGGCAGCGACAGGAGGACTGCGATGCGCCGTCTGACGGGACCGACCGCCATCGCCATCGGCAT
>NZ_JAYSFE010000114.1:0-14888 GCF_041913585.1 Allostella sp. | reverse complement strand
CTACTCGACCGCGCTGCCGCTGGCCCAGGGCATCCGGTTCGAGATCGACTGACGGCTCAGGGCAGGGCGGCGGCCCGTCGCAGCACTTCCGGGCGGACGGGCAGGGGACAGGCGGCGAGGAGGGCGCGCAGCGGCGGCGATCGGGCGTCGGTCATGGCCGACGCCTCCGACCGCCGCGCCGCGAAGACGGGTTCGCAGCCCATTGCCGCTGCGAGGTCATCCCACTTCGGCGGGCAGTTGAGGAAGCCGTCGCGGAAGAAGACGAACCGCACGCCGTAGGCAAGCGCCACCACGGCCGCGTGCATCGCCCCGCAGAGGACGAGGCGGGAGCGCGCGACGGCGTCGATCACCGCGAGGATGTCCGCCCCGCCGCGGACCGCCGGCGAGACGGCGCCGTCGGCGCCCCAGTCCTGCGGCCGGGCCAGCATCGCCGTGCGCTGCGGGTCCTCGAAGTGCGGGACGAGCAGGCAGGCGTGGCGCACGCCCGTCCGCGGCGGCTGGTACAGCAGCGGCAGCAGCAGGGCGGCATCGCCGATCGGCAGGCCGGCCGGGAGGCCGAGCCCCGTCCGGGTGAGGGGCCCGCGGACGGCGTGGACCGTCGCCTGGTCGAGCAGGTCCGGCGCCACCGGCGTTCCGCGCCAGCCGCAGGTCCAGAAATGGACCGGCCCGCCGCGCTCGCGGCCGAGGCGCAGGCCGCGCCGGACCCAGGCGTCGTCGAGCACCGACCCGATCAGGAAATAGACCCCGCGGTCCGCGTCCGGCAGCGGCGCCAGCAGGGTGGCGCGAAACAGCTCCGTCAGGGCATCGCCGAAATTGCGCTGCCGGTCGAGCCAGGTCCAGTATGGCAGCAGCGGGCCGGTCACAGGCGGGCGAGAAGAGCGTCGACGGCACCGGCCGGCAGTTCGAGGTCGGCGTGCAGCCGTTCGGCCGGCGTCGCGCCGGCGACGTCGGCCCGGAGTTCGCCGTAGCGCAGGCCGGCGGCGGCGGCGAGGTCGGCGAACGGGCTGGCCGCGCCGCGCGCCGCGATTTCGACCAGCGTGCCGCCGGGCGCCATGAAGACGGCGTTGGCGAGTGCGGCGCCGTGCGTCCCGACGACGATCGCCGCCTCGGCGAAGCGGCGCATCTGCTCCGCGAGGTCGAGCGCGCCGGGGTCGATCGTCTCGAAGCCCGCCCGCTCCAGCCGTTCCGCCACCGCCGCCTCGTCGGCGAGGCGGCGCCGGGCGACGGCGCCGCGCCGCACGAAGAGCCGCCGTCCGGGCCGCTGCCGGACGCCGGCGGCCGCCAGCACGCCGCGCCAGAAGGCGACGGCGGCGGGCCGCGGCACGACCAGCGGCATCGTCGCGCGGCGCAGCCCGACGACGCCGTCCGGCACCACGCGCTGCGGCAGGGCCGGCAGGGCGAGCGCCGCCGCCGCGAGCGCCAGTCCCGCCTGCTGGCGCGGATCGAGACCGGCGGTCACCACCAGCGCGTCGGGCAGGGGACCGAGCGGGATCGCGGCGAGGCGGGGCAGGAAATCGAGCAGCCAGTGGAAATGGTTCGTCGACCCGCCGAGGACGAAGAGTTCGGCATCGCCGGGCGGCGCGGCAGCGAGGGCGTCGCGTCGTGGCCCGACCCCGGTCGCGAAGGCCGGATCGAAGATCGCGTCATAGGCCTCCGCGAGATAGAGCCCCGGCACCTGGAAGGCGTCGCGGAAGGCGTGGAGGTCCAGCGTGATCGGGAAGACCAGCGGGGTCGAAAGGAGCACCTTGTCGAAGCGCACCGCCGCGACCAGGCCGTCGGGCGCGGTTCGGGCGGTCAGGCCCGCCGCCCGGCGATAGTCCTCGAGCGCGACGTCGCGGATGGCGTCCGTCATGCCTCCGCGCCGAGGATGTCGGCGACGCTGGACGCCACCGCCAGCAGCGCCGCGTCGTCGAGGCGGCGGCCGACGAGCTGGATGCCGAGCGGCAGCCCCTTCGGCCCGCGCCCGGCGGGGATGCCGACGCAGGGCACGCCGAGCAGCGTCCACAGCTTGTTGAAGACGGCGTCGCCGGTCGAGGCGAGCGTTTCCGGTGCTTCGCCCGGGGCGGCCGCGGTCAGGATCGCGTCCCAGCTTCCTGCAAGGAGGTCGAATTCGCGTCGCGCCAGGTCGGCCGCGCGCCGGGCGGCGCGTTCGTCCGCCGGGGCGATCGCCTCGCCGCGGGCGATCCGCTCGCGCAGGCGGGCGCTCAGGCGCGCCTCGTGGTGCAGCTTCTCCAGCCGGAGCGAGCGGGCGGCGTCGACGCTCATGATCGCGTCGTGCGCCGCGTGCAGGGGCTCCAGCATGGCCTCGTGCCCGAACGGGCCGACGATGTGGCCGGCACGTTCCAGGGCCCGCGCCGCCTTGCGCACCGCCGTCCGCATCGGCCCGGTCGCCGCCGACCAGGGCGGCTGCAGGCAGAGCGCGATGCGCAGCCGCGGCGGCGGCGGGACCACCGGCTCGCGGTGGAAGACCGACAGGACCAGCGCCAGGTCGGCGACCGAGCGGCCGTACCAGCCGATGGTGTCGAGCGATTCCGAGAGCGGCTTCACGCCCTCGCGCGGGACGAGGCCGAAGCTCGGCTTCAGCGAGAAGACCCCGCAATAGGAGCCGGGGCGGGTCACCGAGCCGCCGGTCTGGGTCCCGAGCGCGACATGGACGAGGCGCGCGGCGACCGCCGCCGCCGAGCCGCTCGACGAGCCGCCCGGCGTGTGCCCGGGATGGTGCGGGTTGACCGTCGGTCCCGGCTGGGCGAAGGCGAACTCGGTCGTCACCGTCTTGCCGAGGATGGTGGCGCCGGCGGCGCGCAGGAGCCCGACCACGGCCGAATCCCGGTCCGGCCTGTGCCCCGCATAGATCGGCGAATTGCACTGCGTCGGCCAGCCTTCGGCGTCGATGATGTCCTTGACGCCGACGGTCACGCCCGAGAGCGGCCCGGCCGGCGCGGCCTTCGCCGACCGGCGCGCGGCCCGCGGGTCGAAGTCGACGAAGGCGTGAAGCGTGCCGTCCCGTTCGGCGACCGCGGCGATGGCGTCCTCCGCCACCCTGGCCGCCGTCGTCGCGCCGCCGGCGACCGCCGCCCGCACCGCCGTCGCCGTCTCCCGGTTCCACTGCGTCATGCCCGGCATCCTTGTCCCGTCCTGCCCAAGCAGGCTCGTCGCTGGCTCGTCCGGCTGTCAAGCGACGCCCGCTGATCCGGCGCGGCCGGCGCTGCGTAGGGCCTGCCTGGACCAACCGATCGCACGAGGGAAACCGACCCATGTTCCGCGCTCGCCCGCTCGCCGCCATCGTCGCCCTCGCCACCGTCCTCGTCACCGCCGCCGCCGTTCCGGCCCGGGCGGACACGCTCCGTCCGGTCGCAGCGGGCCCGGTCGGGGCCGGAGCTGCCGCCGATCGCGGGGACTGGCGCTTTGCCGTCGGCGGCGGCGTGCTGGTCCGGCCCGAGTACGAGGGGGCCAAGGACTACGAAGCGGATTTCGCGCCGGTTGTGTCCGTGTCCTATCGGGAATTCGTGCAGTTGCGCGGGACGGCGCTGTCGGCCGATCTCCTGGGGATCCTCGGCGCACGGCCCGTGGCCGGCCTGCAGGCTGGACCCGTGGTCCGCTACCGCTTCGGCCGCGACCAGGACGACAGCGCCGCCCTGCGCGGCCTGGGCGACGTCGACGGCAGCGTCGAGGTCGGCGGCTTCGTGCGGTGGGCGAGCGGGCCATGGTCGATCGGGGCGACGGTCGTGCAGGACGTGGCGGGCGGCCACGAGGGCATGCTGGCGGAGCTCGACGCGGGGTGGCGGACGCCGATCGCGGCGCGCTGGACATTGGGCATTTCCAGCCAGTTGACCTGGGCGGACGGCAATTACAGCCAGACCTTCTTCGGCATCACGACCGGCCAGGCCGCGCGCAGCGGCCGGTCGCCCTACGCGGCGGATGGAGGCCTCAAGGACGTCGGCCTGACGGTCAGCCTGGACTATGCCGTCACGCGCAACTGGGGGCTGTCGGGGCGCGTCGGCTACAAGCGCCTGCTCGGCGACGCGGCCGACAGCCCGCTGGTCGACGGCGACGGTTCGCCGGACCAGTTCCTGGGCGGTCTCTTCGTCAGCTACCGCTTCTGAGGCGCGCGGTCAGCGACAGGGCCAGCGGCAGTGCCGGCTGCTCGGGCGGCAGCCGGTACATGCCGGGCCCGGCGGGCACGCACATCGGAAAGGCCGGCCACGGCACCTGGCTGTGCTCGCGCAGCCACTCGACCGCGAGGCCGGCGCGGTCGAGGGCCGTCAGCAGGCGCGAGATCGAATGGACCCACTCGTACGTGCGGCTGTTCACGATCGGCGTGCGGTCGCCGGTATAGGTCTGCGTCGCCTCGAAGACGAGCGGCCGGTCGGGCGGCGTGTCCTGCGGATAGGACGGGACGAGCCGGCCGTCGATCTCCTCCAGCATCAGCATGAAGGGATGGCCGTCGGCGAAGTAGAAGCGGCCGCCGGGTGCCAGCTTGGCGGCGATCACCCGGGCCCAGGCGTCGAGGTCCGGCAGCCAGCAGATGGTCCCCCAGGTCGTGAAGACGATGTCGAAGCGCCCCTTCACCGCCTCGGCCGCGGCGTAGACGTCGCTCTCGACAAAGCGCGCGTCGTCGCGGCCGATCCGGGCGGCGAGCGCGCGCGCCTCGGCGATCGCGGCCGGCGAGAAGTCGACCCCGGTCACCCGGGCGCCGCGGCGGGCGAGGCGCAGCGTGTCCAGCCCGAAGTGGCATTGCAGGTGGAGCAGGCGCGCACCGTCGACCGGCCCCAGTTCCGAATCCTCGATCGGGTGGAGCCGGTCGTCGCCCGCGAGAAATTCGGAAATGCGGTAGGTGCCGGTCCGATTGCCGCGGTGGATCGGCACGCGCTCGTCCCAGTTGGCCCGGTTGGCCTCGCGAAACGCCGGATCGGCGAACACCATCCCGAAGACTTCCCCTCGCAAGAGCGCCGTTTTGGCTATGATCCCGACCGTTCCGAGACGCCCCTGCCGGAGTGCCCCATGCGCGTGATCGTCGGCCAGTTCTGCCATGAGACCAACACCTTCAGCGTCCAGAAGGCGGACACCGAGGATTTCGCCAAGCTCTTCTGCTACCGCGGCAACGCGGTCGCCGCCAAGCTCGCGGGCACCAACACCGAGGTCTCGGGCTTCCTCGACGTCGCCGAGCGCGAGGGCTGGCAGGTCGTCCACACCGTCGCCACCTTCGCCAACCCGAGCGGCAAGGTGACCGACCGTGCGTGGCACGAGCTGGGCGGGATCATCCTCGATGCCGCCCGCGCCAACCCGGACGTCGACGGCGTGCTGCTGGCCCTGCACGGGGCCATGGTGACCGAGACCCACGACGACGCCGAGGGCCAGCTCCTCGAGGACCTGCGGGGAATCCTCGGACCGAAGGTGCCAATCGCGGTCACCCTCGACCTCCATGCCAACGTCTCCGACCGGATGGCCGCGCACGCCTCCGCGCTCGTCTCCTACCGCACCTATCCGCATGTCGACATGCGCGAGCGCGGCCGCGAGGCGGCCGAACTGCTGGCCCGCGCGATGGCCGGCAAGGTGCGGCCGGTGACGGTGGTGGCCCGCCGGCCGCAGCTCCTGGGGGTTGCCGGGGGCCGCACCGACGCCGGGCCGATGCTGGGCGTGCTCGCCCGGGCGCGCGCCATGGAGGCCGAGCCGGGCGTGCTCTCGGTCAGCATCAATGCCGGCTTCGCCAAGGCCGACATCGTCGACGCCGGGCCGACGGCGACCGTCACCGGCGACGGCGACGACCCGCGCTGGCGGGCGATGGCCGAGGAACTGATGGACATGGTCTGGGCGACCCGGGCGGACCGCGCCGGTGCGGTGCTGACGCCGGCCGAGGCGGCCGCGCGGGCCGCCGCCTGGACGGGCGAGCCGGGGCGGCCGCTCGTCATCGCCGACACCGGCGACAATCCGGGCGGCGGGGCCTATGGCGATTCGACCAGCCTGCTCGCGGCGCTTCTCGACGCTGGGGTCACGGGCGTCGCCCTGGGCTCGATCCGCGATCCCGAGGCGGTGGCGGCGATGACGGCGGCCGGCGTCGGGGCGGAGATCACGCTCGACGTCGGCGGCAAGGTCGATCCCGTCTTCGGCGGGCCGCCGCTCCGGTTGACGGGCACCGTCGTCCATGCCGGTCCCGGCGAATACACCCACGAGGGGCCGATGTGGGCCGGGCTGGAGGCGAGCCTCGGCCCGATCGCGGTGCTGCGGACCGCCGGCATCGACGTGCTGTGCGCGACCAACCTCCTGCAGCTCCTCGACCGCAACATGTTCCGCATCGGTGGCATCGAGCCGACGGAGCGGCGGATCCTGGTGGTGAAGTCGTCGCAGCATTTCCGCGCCGCCTTCGGCCCGATCGCCGGCGAGATCCTGGTCGTCGACGGCGGCGGCCTGACCACCCGCGACTATTCGCGGATGCCGTTCCGGCGGCTGCGCCGGCCGATCTTCCCGCTCGACCTGCAATAGCCGGGACCCCCGCAATGGCCGGCGCGGCCCGGGGGCGGGTGCGTCTGATCGTCGTCGACACCAACCTCCTCGATGTCGACATGCACAATTTCAACTTCGCGCGGGGCGTCGCGCGGGACGGCCGGCGCTTCGGCCTGGCGCCGCGGATCGTGGTGCCGAAGCGGGCGCCGGCCAGTCTGGTGCAGGCGCTCCACGCGCGGGCGGTGCTGTCGTTCTCGGCCGCCGACACCCTGATGCAGGACCGCCTGAGCTGGCGGATCGCCGAGACGGTGGACGGCGGGGCGCTGCTCGCCGCCGACCTCGCCGCCCTCGACGGATCGGCCGCGATCGCCGATTCTGTGGTGCTGCTGCCGACCGCCAGTTCGCGCGAGATCCTGGCACTCGCCCTGGCGCTGGAGCGGATCGCCCCGCCCCGGGCGATCGTGATGGGCTTCCACAGCCTGCGCACGGGCGATCCCGACCGCCGCCCGACCAACCAGGTGCTGGGGTTGCTGCGCTATGCCATGAACCGGCTCCGCCGGGTGTTCCCGCCCGAGCGCATCCTGGTCCATGCCACGACCGGCCTGCTCGCCAAGGATATGGCGGACCTGCTGCGCCACCAGGTCCGGGTCTGCCCGCACCCGATCTGGTACGACCTGGCGGCGCCGGTGCTCGACGCCGAGGCGCCGCCGCCGGACGGGCGTACGACCTTCGCCGTGCTGGGCGGCAATCGCCTCGACAAGGGCAGCGACATGGTGGCCGGGATCGCCCGCGAGGGGGTGGGACTGGCCGACCGGGCGCGGCTGCTCGTGCAGTTGCTGCCCCGCCTGCGCGAGCCGGCCGGGACCTCGATCGCCGACGCCCTGGCCGGCAATCCGCTGGTCGCGATCCGCCGTGGCGTGATGCCCGAATCGGCAATGCTCCACCATTGCGCCACGGCCGACGCCGTGCTCCTGCCCTACGACCCCGCGGAGTATCGCGACCGCGCCTCGGGCATCTTCGCGATGGCGGTCGCCATGGGCCGGCCGGTCATCGCCCCCGCCGGCACCTGGATGGCCGAGCGGCTGCAGGCGGGCGAGGCGACCGGCATCGTGGTCCAGGTCCATGCCGCCTTCGCCTACGTCGCGGCGATGCGGCGCTTTCTGGTCGAGCCGGCGCGCTTCCAGGCGGCGGCGGCCCAGCGCGCGGCGCCGTGGCGGGCGCGCGAGAGCGGCCTCCGGTACCTGGAGGCGATGGTCCGCGACCTCGACCGCGCCGGGCTTTGGACCGGCCCTCAGATGTCGTCGAGCGGGTAGATCGGCCGGCGGACGTTGCGATAGGTCAGGATGCGGTTGTCGGAGGTGGTGACCCCGACGCCGTCGAGGGTGATCGTGTGGCGCGCGATCGGGGCGAAGCCGGCGCGATAGTGGATGCGCGATTTCAGCAGCAGATAGCGCGTCGATTTCGGGTCGATCCCGACCGAGGTGAAGACGCCCTCGTCCCACGGCTCGTGGTGGCGCGACACGATGACGATCTTGACCTTGCCGGTATCGAGCACCGCGGTCGGGCCCATATGGACATGGACGCCGGTGTACATCGGGCCGCGCACGATCCAGTCGCCGTCCGAGAGCGTGCGGACGCGGCCGGTGATCTCCAGCGGCTCGCCCTGCGCCCCGATCGCCGGCATCGAGGTCCGCCCGCCGAGCCGGATCGTGGTCTCGCGGCCGATGCCCGTCCGCATCAGTTCCTCGACCGCGACCGGGTCCCACACCGCTGCGACCGCGACGTCCTCCAGGCCCACCTCGATCACCGCCTTCAGCACGGTCATGACGTCCTGGTTGCCGCCCGAGCCGCAATTGTCGGCATGGTCGAGGAGGACGATCGGGCCGTCGGCCAGCGCCTTGGCCCGCGCCAGCGCGTCGTCGATCGGCTCGTGGCGATAGGCGAACTCGACGCGCTGCGCCCAGGCGGCGTCGAGGATCTCGTCGACCGCCGCCTGGGCCGCCGCGCGGTCGCCGTCGGCGACGACGATGGCCGAGATGCCGGCCTCCGGGATGTCGGCCATCGGGAAGCCGCCGAAGATGGTGGCGGCGAGGATGCCGGGCCGCCGCTCGATCTCGCGCGCCAGCG
The DNA here is from genome assembly GCF_041913585.1 of Allostella sp. NCBI lineage: Bacteria > Pseudomonadati > Pseudomonadota > Alphaproteobacteria > Rhodospirillales > Allostellaceae > Allostella > Allostella sp. The sequence continues at coordinate 6,320 of NZ_JAYSFE010000114.1, read as the reverse complement.
CGACCAGCGCGCGCATCGGCTCGTCGTCGGTGCCCATGCGCAGGGTCTGGGCCAGGATCGGCCGGTTGCCCCAGGCCATCACCGGGTCGAGTTCGCCCTTCAGCGCGCGCATCAGGACGCGGCCGATCTGCTCGCCGACGACGTGCATGTCGGTGTGGGGATAGGTCTTGTAGCCGATGAGGGCGGTGCAGTTGTCGACCATGCGCTGCGTCAGGTTGCAGTGCAGGTCGAGCGTGACGGCGATCGGCAGGCCGGGGCAGCGCTGCCGCAGCCGCTCCAGCAGCGTGCCCTCGCCGTCGCCCGTCGTCTCGGCGACCATGGCGCCGTGGAGGTCGAGGAGGGCGGCGTCGCAGCCCGGCGCGGCGTCGAGGATGGCGCCGACCATCTTCTCGTAGGCCTCGGCCGAGACCGGGCCGCTCGGCATCGCCTCGGCGGCGACCGGGGTGACGATCTCGGCGCCGGCCGCCTTGGCGAGCTCGATATAGGCGCCCATCGGCATCGCGGTGCCCTCGTAGGCGGCGCGCGCCGCCGGCCCGAGATGCGCGCCCCACTCGACGAACCGCTGCCAGCCGGTCTCCACGGGCGAGAAGGTGTTGGTCTCGTGTTTCATCATCGCAATCAGGATGCGCATGGCGGGAGAGGGTCCTGCGGCGGGTGGATCGAAGCCGCGATCATGGCACGGAACGTGAGTGGGGCAATGGCGGCGAACCGTCGCCCGGGTGGGGATCGTTTGGCGCTGTGCTCGGTCGGGCATTTCCGTAAACTCGCCCGGTCGCGACGGCGACCTCCCCCCGATCGGTGCCGACCCCGCCCACCGGAGACCCCATGCCCACCACCTGGATCAAGAACATCGACTGGCTCGTCGCCTGGGATCGCGCCAACCCCGAGACGCCGAACGAGCGGCGCTGGGGCGGCCGCCATTCCTATGTCCGGGATGCCGACCTCGTCTTCACCGACGACGAGATCACCTTCGCCGGCAAGGGCTATGCCGGCCATGCCGACCGGGTGATCGACGGCCGCGGGCGCTTCGTCATCCCGGGGCTGGTCAACATCCACACGCACCCCTGCTCCGAGCCGATGATGAAGGGCCTGTCGGAGGAGCGGAAGAGCCGGCAGCTCCAGATGAGTTCGCTCTACGAATACATCTTCCTGCTCGGCCGGCCGGCCCACGCCTCGCCCGCCGACGCCGTCGACCAGGCCCATGCAGAAGAGTTCGGCCAGGGCGACTTCCCGGCCTACTCGGCCTCGACCCAGGTCGCGATCTCGGAACTGCTGACGAGCGGCGTCACCACCTTCGTCGACTATTCCGCCCCGCGGCCGAACTGGCTCGACGAGGTCGCCTCGACCGGCATCCGCACCTGCGTCGCGCCCTCCTTCCGCTCGGGCTCCTGGTACACGCCGAACGGGCACGAGGTGCTCTACCGCTGGGACGTGAAGGCCGGCCGGCGCAACTTCGACCGCGCGCTGGAGACGATCGAGCGCGCCCGTCGGCATCCGTCGGGCCGGCTGATGGGGATGCTGGCCCCGGCCCAGGTCGACACCTGCACGGCCGACCTCTTCGTCGACGCCTCGGCGGTCGCGCGCGAGAAGGGCATCCCGATCCAGACCCACGCGGCGCAGTCGGTCGTCGAATACCGCGAGATGTTCCGCCGCCACGGCAAGACGCCGATCGAGTGGCTGGAATCGCTCGGCGTGCTCGGCCGCGAGTTCATCGTCGGCCACGGCATCTTCCTCGACGAGCATCCGTGGATCATGAACCCCGACCACCGCGACCTCGACCGCTTGGCCGACAGCGGCACCACCGTCGCCCACTGCCCGAACCAGTTCGCGCGCGGCGGCATGGTGATGCATCACTTCGGCAAATACGTGAAGCGCGGCGTCAACATGGGGATCGGCACCGACACCTTCCCCCACAACATGATCGACGAGATGCGCTGGGCGCTGACGGTGGCGAAGATCGCGTCCGGCGACATCAGCTCGACCAGCATCTCCGACGTCTTCCACGCCGCCACCGTCGGCGGCGCCTGGGCCCTGATGCGCGACGACATCGGCCGGCTGGAGAAGGGCTGCAAGGCCGACTTCGTGTCGATCGACCTCGCGCACCCGCACATGGTGCCGGCGCGCGACCCGCTGAAGAGCCTGGTCGTCACGGCGCTGGAGCGCCCGATCCGCGAGGTCTGGGTCGGCGGCGAGGAGGTGATGCGCGACGGCAAGGCGCTGAAGATCGACCTCGCCCGCAACCTCGACGGCCTCAGCGAGGGCCAGCGCCGCGGCATGCTCGGCATCACCGAGCGCGACTGGGCGCGGCGCTCGCCCGAGGAAGCGTTCCCGATGGCGCTCGGGACGATCGGCTCGAACCAGCCGCCGGCGCGCTGAACGGCAGGCAGGAGCACCCCGAAGCCCGCATGAACGACACCCGGCCGGCCAGGCCCGGCATCGCCCTGCTGCCGCTGGCGGTCGCCGCGATGCTGGTGCAGCAGGGGCTCTCCTACCTCTCGACGCTGGTCTTCCCGGTGGCGATGCCGGCGCTGTCCGAGGCGCTCGGCATCGGCACCGCCTATGCGGGGCTCTATACCGGGCTCTGCTTCTGCGTCTCCAGCATGGGCCAGCTCGCCTGCGGCGGTCTCATCGTCCGCATGGGGGCGCTGCGGGTGTCCCAGCTCTCGCTGCTGCTGCTGGGCACGGGGCTGTTCCTCGCCGCCTGGGGCGAGGTCTGGCTCTTCGTGCTGTCGGCGCTGGTGCTGGGCGCCGGCAACTCGGTGTCGACGCCGGCCAGCTCGCACCTGCTCGCCCGCTACTCGCCCCCCAAATACGCGCCCCTCATCTTCTCGATCAAGCAGACCGGGGTGCCGGTCGGCGCGGTGACGGCGGGCGCGGCGGTGCCGCTGCTCGTCGTCCACTATGGCTGGCAGAGCGCCTTCGTCGTCTTCGGCTGCATCTGCTGGGTGTTCGGGCTGGCCATCCAGCCGCTCCGGCGCGAGTTCGACAGCGACCGCCAGCCGCGCCACCAGCTCTCGTTCGCCGCCATCGGCGCCACCATCCGCACCGTCTGGGGCGACGAGGGGCTGCGCGGCTATGCCTATGCGATGTTCTGCTTCGTCGGGCTGCAGGCGATCTTCGGCTCCTTCTTCGTCAGCTACCTCAGCACCGGCATGGGCTATTCGCTGACCGCGGCCGGCAGCGTCTTCGCGCTGGCCCAGGCGATCGCGATCGGCGCGCGCATCGGCTGGGGCTGGATCGGCAGCCGCTGGCTCGATCCGCGGATCGTCCTCGGCGGGCTCGGCTTCGCCATGGCGCTGGCGTCGCTCGGGATCGCCGCGATCGGGCTCGGCCTGCCGCACTGGGCGATCCTCGTCATCGCCGTGTGCTACAGCGCGACCGCGGTCGGCTGGCACGGGCTCCTCCTGGCCGAGGTCGCGCGCCGCGCGCCGCCCGGCCGCATCGGCGCCATCACCGGCGGCGTCGTCGCCTTCGGCGGCGCCGGCATGATGAGCTACCCGCTCCTCCATGCCGGGCTGCTGCAGCTGACCGGCGCCTATGGCTGGGGCTTCGCCCTCGGCGCCTTCCCGGCAGCCTTGGTCGGGCTCCGGTTGGTCCGCGGGCGACGGTAGCGAAAACTGCGGGTTTCGCCAGCCGGCCGGGCGTGGGATCGTGCTCCCGGGGCGACGATGGCCGGGGAGTGTTGGACCATGACCATGCTGGTGACGGGGGCGGCGGGGTTCGTCGCGGCGGCGCTGGTCGAGGAGGCGGCCCGACGCGGCGAGACGGTGGTCGCGGTCGATCGGACGCCGCCGCCGCCGGCGCTCGCCGCAGCCTGGGCGGCGCTGCCGGGCCGCGTGCGCTTCGCGGTGGCCGACGTGCTCGACGCCGCGGCGATCGGCGACGTCCTCGCCCGCCACCGACCGGCGGTGGTGGTGCATGGCGCCGCGATCACCGCCGGGCCGGCGCGCGAGGCTGCGGCGCCGGCCGCCATCCTGGAGACCAACATCGTCGGCGTCGCCCGCGTGCTGGAGGCGGCGAAGGCGGCGGGGATCGGCCGGATCGTGCATCTGAGCTCGGCCTCGGCCTATGGCGCGGCCGCCTACGACGGGGCGGTTCTCGACGAGGAGGCGACGCCGTCGCGGCCGGAGTCGCTCTACGCGGTCACCAAGTTCGCCGGCGAGCGCACGGCGCTCAGACTCGGCGAGCTCTGGGGCATCGACGTGCGGGCGGCACGGCTGACCGCGGTCTTCGGGCGCTGGGAGCGCGACACCGGCGTCCGCGACACGCTGAGCCCGCAGTTCCAGGCGACGGCGGCGGCGCTGCGCGCCGGCGAGGCGGTGCTGGACCGCCCGGGCCAGCGCGACTGGATCTACGCCCGCGACGTCGCCGAGGCGCTGCTCGCACTCCGCGACGCACCGTCGGCGGCGCCGGTCGTCAATGTCGGCCCCGGCCGCGAGTGGTCGGTCGCCTGCTGGTGCGGGCTGCTGGCGGAGCGCTTCCCGGGCTTCCGCTGGCGGCTGGCCGAGCGCGGCGAGGCGGCGACGATCGCGCTGCACGGCGATCGCGACCGCCGGCCGCTGGCGGCGGAGCGACTGGCCGCGGTCGGCTACCGCTCCGCCTGGCGGCTGGAACGGAGCTTCGAAGACTACATGGAGTGGGTCGCGGCCCACCCCGCCCTGGTCGCGCCTAGCGCGGCCGGATGACGATCGCGATCGCGCCCAGCACCAGGGCGAGCGCCGCGAACTCGGTGAAGCCGAGCGGCTCGCCGAGCAGGAGGGCACTGGAGAGGACCCCGACCGCCGGGATGGCGAGCGTGCTGATCGAGGCGATGCTCGCCGGCAGCCGGTCGAGGATGCGGTACCAGGTGTAGTGGCACCAGACCATGGCGACCGTGGAGGCGTAGACGAGGCCGAACCAGCCCATCGGGCTGCCGGCGGCAGGGTCGGGCAGGGGGGCGAGCAGCAGCGCCAGCAGGATCAGCGGCGGGCTGCCGATGAGGAGCTGCCAGGTCGTGAGCTGGGCCGGGGAATAGCCCCAGCGCCGCCCCTTGATGAGCATCGTGCCGATGGCCCAGGCGAAGGCCGAGGCCAGCATCAGCAGGGGCCCGCGCAGGTCGCCGCCGATCCGCCCGATCTCGGGCCAGACGAGCACGCCGAGGCCGGCGGCGCCGAGGAAGAGGGCGGCGATCTTGCTCCGGGTGAGCCGTTCGCCCAGGATCGGGGCGGCCATGACGGTCGAGATCACCGGCATCAGGTAGGCGATGATGCCGGCCCGCCCGGCCGCCATGTAGGCGAGGCCGAATCCGGTGAGGACGTGCCACAGCGTCACGTTGATCGCCGAGGCGAGCACCAGCGGCCCGAGCAGCGCCCGCGGTGGCAGCCGCATGCGCTCGCCCGTCGCCCGCACCAGGATCAGCATCCCGGCGGTGGCGATGACAAGGCAGATCGCCCGGAACATCCACGGCCCGAACTCGAGCACTGCCGGCTTCATCAGGGGCCAGTTGACGCCCCACAGCACCGACATGGCGGCGAGCAGGCCGAGCGTCGGCCCGTCGATGGCGTGGCCTCCGGCCGTGGCGGGGGACGGGGAGGCCGCGGCGGGCCGGCTGCTGTCGGTCATCGGGGCGATTGTCCGGGGGAGCGCGGTGCGATGCAACCGCCGTGGGCGTCATGCCCAGAATGCGGGCAGCGCATGGCCGGAGCGGTGATCCGCCCCGGCCATGGGGTGTGCCGCTACTCCGCGGGCTGCGTCAGGGCATGGGGCACCGGCGCGGCCAGGGCGGCGGGCACGTCGTGGCGCTTCAGCGGCCGGTTGCCGGCCAGCGCCCGCATCAGGACGTAGAAGACCGGCGTCAGGAAGAGGCCGAAGAGGGTGACCCCGATCATCCCCGCAAACACTGCGATTCCCATCGCCTGGCGCATCTCGGCGCCGGCGCCGGTCGAGACCACGAGCGGCACCACGCCCATGACGAAGGCGAGCGAGGTCATCAGGATCGGCCGCAGGCGCAGGCGACTGGCCTCGACCGCCGCCTCCCGCGGCGTTCGCCCGGCATGTTCGAGCTCGCGGGCGAACTCGACGATGAGGATGGCGTTCTTGGCCGACAGGCCGACCAGCACGACGAGCCCGATCTGGGTGAAGATGTTGTTGTCGCCGGCCTGGAGCCAGACCCCCGTCATCGCCGCGAGCAGGCCCATCGGCACGATCAGGATGATCGCGATCGGCAGGGTCAGGCTCTCGTACTGGGCGGCCAGCACCAGGAACACCAGCAGGACCGCCAGCGGGAAGACCCAGACCGACGAGTCGCCGGCGATGATCTCCTGGTAGGTGAGGTCGGTCCA
>NZ_JAYSFE010000113.1:0-15865 GCF_041913585.1 Allostella sp. | reverse complement strand
TCTTGATGGTCGCCACCATCTGCCCCGCCTCGACCGGGGTGAAGGGCGGCAGGGTGGCGACGGTGATCGCCTCGTCGACGAGGTTGGCGGCGTCGAGGCGGGCGACGTCGACCTGGGTCAGGCCCGGCGCCTCGGCGAAGAGGTTGACCCGGCCGGTGAAGGGCGCGCTCGCCGACAGGCCGGGGCCGGCGACGTGGCCGGCGATGCGGCGCGCCGCCTCGTCCTCCGGCACGTCGTCGGGATCGAGGCGGGCGGCGACGACCTCGGCGATGCCGGCCTGGGCGAGGTCGGCCGTATCGGTCGCCGACAGCACGCGGCCCTTCTTCAGCGTTCGCGCGCCGGCCCTGCGGCTGTGCGCCAGGATGGCGCCCTCCGCCTCCGCCACCGGCACCGGTCCGAACCGCATCGCTCCCGGTCCTCCCGCCTCAGTTCGCCGCCGGCGCGGCGTGCAGCGTCTGGGTGATCTTGCCCAGAATGGAGATCGCGATCTCGGCCGGCGAGACGGCGCCGATGTCGAGGCCGACGGGGGCGTCGATGCGGCCGATCTCGTTGTCGCCGAAGCCCAGTTCCCGGAGCCGCGCCACCCGGGCGGCATGCGTCTTCCGGCTGCCGAGCGCGCCGATGTAGAAGGCGGGCGAGCGGAGCGCGACGGCGAGCGCCGGGTCGTCGAGCTTGGGGTCGTGGGTGAGGGTGACGACGGCCGTGCGCACGTCGGGCTTCACCCGCTCCATCGCTTCGTCCGGCCAGTCGGTGTCGAGCATCACCTCGGGGAAGCGGGCGTCGGTCGCGAAGCCGTGGCGCGGGTCGATGACGACGACCTGGTAGCCGGCGATCGCCGCCATCGGCACCAGCGGCTGGGCGATGTGGACGGCGCCGACGACGACCAGCCGCCGCGGCGGGTTGTAGACGTTGACGAAGACGGCGCCGCCGGCGGTCTGGATGGTGCGGCCGCGATCGTCGCGCAGCGCCTGGCGCACGGCCTCCAGCGTGGCGGCGTCGAGCTCCAGCGCGCCTTCGGCCTCCTCGAAGCCGACCAGCGCCTGGGCGCCGGTCGCGAGGTCGGTCGCCAGCGCCACCGGGGCCTTGGCGGCGCGGCGGGCGCGCAGCGCCTCCAGCGTGGCGCGCCTCATTCGACGCGCTCGACGAAGACCTGCACCTTGCCGCCGCAGGCGAGCCCGACGTCCCACGCCTGCTCGTTGGTGATGCCGAAATCGAGGAGGCGGGGCTTGCCGTCCTCGATGCAGTCGAGCGCCTCGCGCACGACCGCGCCCTCGATGCAGCCGCCCGAGACCGAGCCGACGAAGGCGCCGGCATCGTCGACCGCGAGCTGGCTGCCGACGGGGCGGGGCGAGGAGCCCCAGGTGACGACGACGGTCGCCAGCGCGACGCCGCGGCCGGCGGCGCGCCAGTCGTGCGCCTGGTCCAGGATGTCCGGTTCGCTCATTGGCGGGCTGCCTCCTTCCAGCGGTTGATCTCGGCGGCGTTCACCGGCGCCGGGCGGCCGAGGGCGGCCGCCAGCGCACCGAGGCTCTCCAGGTTGTGGATCGGGCGGAACTCGTCGACATGCGGCATCATCGCCCGCATCCCCTGAGATTTGGGCTGGAAGGCGTCGTAGCGCAACAGCGGGTTCAGCCAGACGAGGCGCCGGCAGGACTTGTGCAGCCGCTCCATCTCGACCGCGAGCCCGTCGGCCGCGTCGCGGTCGAGCCCGTCGGTGATGAGCAGCACGACCGCCCCCTGGCCGAGCACGCGGCGCGACCAGTCGCGGTTGAAGAGGTGCAGCGCCCGGCCGATCCGGGTGCCGCCCGACCAGTCGTCGACCTTCTCGGCGATCGCGCCCAGCGCGAGGTCGATGTCGCGGTGGCGCAGGTGGCGGGTGACGTTGCTGAGGCGGGTGCCGAAGAGGAAGGTGTGGACCCGGTCGCGGTCGTTGGTCAGCGCGTGCAGGAAATGCAGCAGCATCCGCGAATAGCGCGCCATCGAACCCGAGATGTCGCACAGCACGACCAGCGGCGGGTGCCGCCGCCGCCGCTCCTTGCGGCGCAGCGGGATGGTGCCGCCACCCGACCGCATCGCCGCCCGCAGCGTCGCGCGCAGGTCGGCGCGGGCGCCGCGCGGGTCCGGCCGGAAGCGGCGGATCGGCACGTCCATGATCGGCAGCCGCATGCGGCCGATGATCGCCTTCGCCTGGGCGACCTCGTCCGCCGACATCGCCTCGAAATCCATGGTCTGGATCAGCTCGCGATCCGACCAGGTGAGGGTGGCGTCGATCTCCAGCTCTTCTTCCTGGCGCTCGCGGGTGCGGCTCGGCCCGTCCTTGCCGTGCAGCGCCTCGGCGACGCGGCGCGACAGCGGCTCCTGCTCCTCGTCCTTGCGGCCGACGTTGGGCAGCAGCAGGCCCATCATCTTCTCGAGCAGCTCGGGATTGCGCCAGAAGACGTGGAACGCCTGGTCGAAGAGCTCGCGATGCTCCTGCCGGTTCACGAACACGGAATGGAGCGTCCAGTAGAAGTCCCGGCGGTCGGTGATGCCGACCGCCTCGACCGCGCGCACCGCGTCGATGACCTTGCCGGGGCCGATCGGCAGGCCCGCCGCCCGCAGGGCCCGGGCGAAATGCATCAGGTTGGGGACGAGGCTGCCGCCGAAATCCTCGCGATTCGGCGGCCGGCGGGGGGCGTCCATCGCCGTCAGGCCGTGCCCGTCGCCGCCATTTCGGCCTTCACCTGGTTGAGGATGCGGTTGGCCTCGCTGCCCTGCACGCGGGCGATGTCGTCCTGGTACTTGAGCAGCGTGCCCAGCGTGTCGTTGACGGTGTCGCGGTCGAGCTCGAAGGAATCGAGCTGCATCAGCGCATGCGTCCAGTCGATGGTCTCGGCCACGCCGGGCTGCTTGAAGAGGTCCATCTTGCGCAGCTCCTGGACGAAGCCGACGACCTGCTTCGACAAGGCCTCGCCGGCGCCGGGACAGCGCACCTTCAGGATCTCCAGCTCGCGCTTGGCCGACGGATAGTCGACCCAGTAGTAGAAGCAGCGCCGCTTGAGGGCGTCGTGGATCTCGCGCGTGCGGTTGGAGGTGACGATGACGATCGGCGGCGCCGCGGCCTTGACGGTGCCGATCTCCGGGATCGTCACCTGGTAGTCGGAGAGGACCTCGAGCAGGTAGGCCTCGAACGGCTCGTCGGTGCGGTCGAGCTCGTCGATCAGCAGCACCGGCGGCCCGGCGGTGTCCGGCTCCAGCGCCTGCAGCAGCGGGCGGCGGATGAGGAACCGGTCGGAGAAGATCTCGTCCTCCATCGTCTCGCGCGCCGACCCCGCGGCCTCGCCGAGGCGGATCTCGATCATCTGCCGGGCATAGTTCCACTCGTAGACCGCCGAGGCGACGTCGAGCCCCTCGTAGCATTGCAGGCGGATCAGCTTGCGCCCGAGCGTCTGGGCCAGGACCTTGGCGATCTCGGTCTTGCCGACCCCGGCCTCGCCCTCCAGGAAGAGCGGGCGTCCGAGCGAAAGCGCGAGATAGACGGCGGTGGCGAGGCTGCGGTCGGCGACGTAGTTCGCGCGGCCGAGCAGCGCCAGCGTCTCGTCCACGGAGGCGGGAAGCGGCATCGGGGGCAGGACCTTTCGAGCGCGGCCGCCAGGGACGGCACGACGTCCGGACGGTCGGGAGGATCAGCCTGAAAGCTAGTGTCTGGGGGGAGCGGTTGCAACGCGGCCCGAGGACGCGGCATCGCGACGCGGCACCGGAGCCTCCGGATCAGGGTTCCGTGAAGTCCCGCATCGCTTCCTGGGTCGCCGCCGGCACGCGGTGGCGGTCGAGGCGGGGGCGGACCCAGCGGTCGATGTGCTCGCCGAGGTCGCCCGGCAGAGCGAACGGGTTGCCGTCGGCGGTGACGCGGGCGCTGGGGCGGCCGCCGGCCGGGCGCTCGACGGAGAAGCGGAGGTCGCGGGGGCCGGCATCCTCGCCGCCGCCGTCGCGGCGGAAGGCGGGCGCGGCCGGGTCGCGCGCGGCCGCGGTGTTGGCGAGGCGGGCGTCGCGGATGGCGACGCCGCCCGGGCCGATCTCGACCGGCAGCCGGCCGGAGTAGCGGCCGCCGCCGGCACCGGCGACCTGGCCGAGGTCGAGGCCGGCCGCCTCCAGCTGCAGCATGGCGCCGTCGAAGGCGGGCGACAGGGTGGCCCGGCCGAGGGTGACGAGGCCGCCCGCCATCTCGAAGCGCGCGGCGGTCAGCTCCGGCCGGCCGGAATCGAGCCGGAACGACACCATGCCGTCGGTGAGCGGCAGCCCGACATCGACCAGCCCGACCGAGAGCGTCTGCGGCCCGGCGGTCGAGAGCGGCGCCAGACCGTCGAGGACGACGACGCCGTTCACCCGCTCGACCCGGCCGAAGGGGAAGGTCGCCGCGTAGTCGCGCAGCAGGACGCGGCAGCGGCCCTCGATTCCGGCGGCGGTCCAGGCGAGGTCGCCGCGCGCCGCGACGCGGCCGGCGGGTCGGGTGGCGACCCGGGCGATCGCCGGCGAGAGGGCAGCGAGCGCCCCCGGCGGAGCGAGGTCGACGGCCGGCAGGCGATAGGCGAGGCGGCCGGCGGCGGGCCCGCTCGCCTCGCCCTCGATCTCGACCGTGCCGGGATCGCCGTCACCGCCGAGCGTGCCGCGGAAGCGAACGGCGCCGGCCGGGCCGTCGCCGGCGAGGCGCAGCGGCAGGGGCCCGAACCAGGGCGGGTCGGCGGTCGAGCGCAGCCGGTCGGCCGCCAGCTCGAAGCGCAGCGGCCCTTCCTCCCAGTGGAGGTCGAGCCGGACCTGCTCGGCGCGCACGCCGCCGGCGGCGGCCACCAGCGCCGGCGTCCGGAATTCCGCCCGGCCGCGGGCGCCGGCGGGCGCGATCGTGCCGTCGAGGGCGAGCGTGCCGGCGTCGAGCCGGATCGGCCCGGCGGGGGAGGCGACCGCGGCCGGACGCAGGGCCAGCCGCAGGGCATGGACGAGGCGGATGCCGTCCGCCGCCTCGACCACGCGCAGCACCGGCACCGGGTCGGGCTCGATGCGGGCGTCGAGGGCCAGCGGCTGGGCGCCGCGGACCGGCCGGTCGAGGAAGGCGACGCTGCCCGGGCGCGAGAGGCGGAGCGCCAAGGCGTCGGCCTCGCGGACGATGTCGGCCGCGCCCTCGACGGTGAAGCGGCGCCCTTCGAGATCGATGCCGGCGAGCGAGGCCGTGACCTGGGCGCCGTCCGCTTCGAGGCGCAGGCGGGCGCGTTCGAGGCCGGCACCGCCCGGCGAGCGCCCGCCGCCCTGGAGGTCCAGTTCCAGCCGTGGCACCGCGCCGCCGCTGCGCCCGGCCGCGATCTCGCCCGAGACGCCCTCGAGCGTCAGGCCGGGCAGGCGCAGTACTGCCTCGCGCAGGGCGAAGCGGAGGGCGGTGCGGCCGTCGCCGTCCGGCGCCAGCCGCACCTCGCCGCCGAAGGCGCCGGCGACGCTGGTCGCCACCACCGAGACCGCGCCCTGCAGCGCGCCCGACCCGGTCTGGACGAGCGCGCCGCGCAGGGTCGCGTTCCAGTCGCCGCCGGGCGCGCGGATCACGGCAGCCGCCTCGCCGAACTCGATATGGGCGATGCGCAGGCCGCTCGCGGTGCGCAGCGCCTCCTCGGCGCGGGCGAGCGAGACCGCCGTCTCGCGGGCGCCGCCGCGGATCGTCACCCCGTCCAGGAGCACGGCGTAGAGGTCGCCGGAGAGGGCCGCCAAGGGGGTGTAGCGGACGGTGACGCGCGCGGCGGCGAGGGTGTCGAGATGCAGGCCCTCGATGCGGGTCTCGAACGGGCCGACATGGCGGACGTCGAGCCGCGCGCCGGGAAAGCCCAGCGTCGCCAGCCGGGCCGCGACGACGCGCTCGACGATCCAGGGCGCCGCCAGCCAGGCCGCGGCGAGGACGGCGAGGCCCGCCGCCGCCGCCGTCCAGCGGCGCACCCGGGCGCGGCCGGTCAGCCGGGCCGGCCTTTGGGCGTCCGGCGACACTTGATCCCGTCGGCGCATGCGACCGACACTGTCCCACGCCTCCATCGTCCGGGCCCGGCGACCGCCGGCCCCGCCTGCCCGATGCTAGTGCAAGACGGGGACCATCGCACCCCCCGCCCAGCAGGAGACCTCTGCCCGTGCCCCAGCCTACGCCCATGACCCTCGACGAGTTCCGCGCCCGCATCGAGCGGGACGGCATCCCCTGCGCGCCCGAGCGCATCGCGGCGCTCTTCGACGCCTATGGCGGAATGCTGGCGCAGGCCGACCGCGTCCGCCGCGCCGTCGCCTATGACGACGAGCCGGCCATGGTCTTTCCGCCGGAGGGAAGGCGATGACGGCGCCGCTCTATTTCCTCACCATCGACGAGGCGTCGCGGCGGATCGCCGCCGGCACGCTGTCGCCGGTCGATCTGGTCCAGGCGGTGGCCGACCGCATCGCCGCCGTCGACGCGAAGCTCGACAGCTACGTCCTGCCGACCGTCGAGACCGCGCTCGCCGAGGCCCGCCGCGCCACGGGCGAGATCGCGGCCGGCCGCCGCCGCGGGCCGCTGCACGGCATCCCGGTCGGGATCAAGGACATCATCCGGACGGCGGGCGTGCGCACCACCTGCCATTCGCACATCCTGGCCGACGACGTGCCGGCGGAGGACGCGGTCGTGGTCGCCCGGCTCAAGGCGGCGGGCGCGATCCCGATGGGCAAGCTCGCGACCCACGAGTTCGCCTTCGGCGGCCCCGACTGGACGCTGCCCTTCCCGCCGGCCCGCAACCCGTGGAACCGCGAGCATTTCACCGCCGGCTCGTCCTCCGGATCGGGGGCGGCGGTCGCCGCCGGCCTCTGCCTCGGCGCGCTCGGCAGCGACACCGCCGGCTCGATCCGCATGCCGGCCGCCTTCTGCGGCATCGCCGGCCTCAAGCCGACCTACGGGCTCGTCTCGCGGCGCGGCGTCTATCCGCTCGCCTTCAGCCTCGACCATGTCGGGCCGATGTGCTGGACGTCGCGCGACTGCGCCCTGATGCTCCAGGCGATCGCCGGCCACGACCCGGACGACCCGGGCTCGGCCGACCGCCCGGTGCCGGACTACGCGGCGGCGCTGACGGGCGACGTGCGGGGCCTGCGCATCGGCGTCGTCCGCCATTTCTACGAGACCGACGACCGCGCCGACGACGAGACGCGGGCGGCCATGGATGCCGGCTTCGCGGTGCTGCGCGGGCTGGGGGCCGAGGTCGAGGACGTCACCCTGTCGCCGGCCCAGGACTACAGCGCCTGCGGCAACATCCTGATGCTGGGCGAGGGGTTTGCCGTCCACGAGGCGGAACTGCGCACCCGGCCGGAGAAGTTCGGCTGGATCCTGCGCGAGCGCCTGGTGCTGGGCGGCATGCTCTCGGCCGCCGACTACATCCAGGCGAGCCGCCTGCGCCGCAAGCTGGCGGCCGAGATGGAGCGGGCGCTGGCGCGCTGCGACGTGCTGGTCACGGCCGGTGCCTGGTCGGCGGCGCCGCGGATCGACAATGTGCCGCCGTTCCAGTTCTTCCGCCGCCCGTCGCTGATGTCGCCGGGCAACGTCTCGGGCCTGCCGGCGCTCTCGGTCTGCAACGGCTTCTCCGCCTCCGGGCTGCCGCTCGCCATGCAGGTGATCGGCCGCCGCTTCGACGAGGCGACGGTCTTGCGCGTCGGCGACGCCTTCGAGCGGGCGACGCCCTGGCGCGACCGGCGGCCGGAGCCGTGACGGCCGAGATCCGGGTCCGGCGCGGCGGGGAATGGACCAGCTTCCCCGGCCGGCCGGACGAGTCGCTGGTCGATTCCGGCCGCGCGGTCCGCATCTACCTGCCGGCCAGTTGCTGCAGCGGCACCTGCGGCACCTGCCGGGTCCGGCTCGTCGCGGGCGGGGTCAACGTCACCGACCAGTGCTGGGCCCTGTCGGCGGCCGACCGCGAGGATGGCTACATCCTCGCCTGCCAGTCGGCGCCGGCGACGCCGGTGGTCGAACTCGACTACGACGACTGATACCAAGTCCGGTGGATGCGGAACGACGCCGTCATCGCTGCCGTTGCGTCCCTCGACTTCGCTCAGGGTGAGGGACGTTATTGTTCTGATTGAATTTTCTCATCCCGAGCGACGTCGAGGGACGCAACGGACGCTGGCCGGCACCATGTGGCATTGAGCTTCGGACTTGGTATGAGCGGGCAGGCTCCGCCGGGCCGCATCGCACTCCGCGCAGCCGGCATCCGGCGAATGCAGGAAGAACAGCGGGTCGGCGACGAGGTGCTGGCGGACGAGTGCGACGATGTCGCGGGACCGGGCGAGGCGGGCATGGGCCCGGCCGACCGGGCCCTCGCGCTGTCGGCCCGCGGCACGCAGCCAGCCGTCGGCCAGCGCGAAGCGTTCGCAGCAATGGTCGTTCTCGCCGTACTCGATGCGGACCGGCCGGCCGTCGCGCAGGATCGTGACGTGGTGCGGCACGCGGTAGGGGACGCCCGCCAGCACCTCGGCGAGATGCAGCGTCGTGTCCGCATCGTGCCCGACGCCGAGCAGCAGCACCTGCCCGTCCCGATCGTGGACGCGGTCGACCGGGCTGCCGGGCGCGTGCGGCGGCAGGGGCAGGGGACCGTCGACGATCGCCGCCGCCTGCGGGCCGAACGCGGCGAAGGCGAAGGGATGGGAACTGCGCAGCGCGCCGGGCCGGCGGCGGAAATGCTCGGCCACGATGCCGAGGTCGGAGGCGGCGGGCGTCGCCGCCGGATCGAACGGGGTCGCGTCGTCCCCCGTCCAGGACGGCATGACCAGCGTGCCGCCCGGTCCGATCGCTGCCAGCAGCGCGTCGACCAGCCCCTCCGGCCCGCCATCGACCGGCCGTACGGCCCGGAAGCTCGAATGCACCAGCAGCACGCCGCCGGCCGCGACGCCGAGCACCCGGAGCTGGGCGGCGATCGCGGCGACGCGCATCAGATGATCGTCATCTCGAGCGCGATGAAGTTGGTCGCCGAGAGCGCGGCGAGCGGGGTTCCCAGCAGCGTGACGGAGTTGCCGCCGCCGAGATCGATGACGGTGCTTCCGGCGACCTCCGTCGCCTGGGCCAGCAGTTCGGCCGGAGTGTCGAGGCCGGTGCCGTTGACGCCCATCTGGACGATGATCTGCTCCAGCGCCGCGTCGAAGTCGGTCACGAGGTCGGCGCCGCTGGCGTTCCCGAAATAGAAGACGTCGGGGCCGTCGCCGCCGGTCAGGGTGTCGTTCTGCGTGCCGCCGAAGAGATGGTCGGCGCCGTTGCCGCCCAGCATCGTGTCGGCGCCGGCGTCGCCGACCAGCGTGTCGTCCCCGGAGTCGCCGAGCAGCAGGTCGCCGTCCGCGCCGCCGCTGGCGAAGTCGTCGCCGTCGCCGCCGGCGATGAAGTCCAGGCCGCCGCCGCCGTCGAGCAGGTCGTTGCCATTGCCGCCGGCAAGCGAGTCCAGGCCGTCCTGGCCGAGGAGAGTGTCGGCGCCGTTGCCACCGCCGAGGAAGTCGTTGCCGCTGCCACCGTCCGCGATGTCGCTGCCGTCGCCGCCGTCGATCGTGTCGCCCCCGGAATCGCCGCGCATGTCGTCGCCGTCGTCTTCGCCGAACAGCAGGTCGTCGCTGTCCCCCCCGAACACGAGGTCGAAGCCGGCACCGCCCTGGATCGTGTCGCTGCCGCTCTCGCCGGACAGCAGGTCGTTCCCCGCCCCACCGATGACCCGGTCGCCGCCGCCGCCGGCTCCGATGATGTCGTCGCCATCGCCACCGTCGAGCGTATCCCCACCGCCGCCGCCGAGGATCGTGTCGGCCCCGTCGCCGCCCTGGACCATGCCGGGATCGATGACGGAGGTACGGTCGAGGGTCTCGACGTCGATCGGTCCCTTGGACCCGGTGTCGTCCGCGTGGCCGGTGAACAGCCAGTCGTTGCCGGCCCCGCCCGAGATCCAGTTGGCGCCGGTACCGCCGATGATGCTGTCATCGCCGTCGCCGCCCGTGATCGTGTCGGCACCGGCCACGCCGGCAATCGTGTCGGCGCCGAGGCCGCCTTCGACCAGATCGTTCCCGTTGCCGCCGACCAGGGTATCCGCACCATCGCCACCGTCGATGGTGTCGTCGCCATCGTCGCCGCTGAGCAGGTCGTCGCCGTCCTCGCCGAACAGGCGATCGTTGCCCTCGCCGCCGGCCACGATATCATTGCCCCCGCCGCCGCGCAGCGTGTCGGCGCCGGCCTCGCCCAGAATGAGATCCGCCTCGTCGCCGCCGAGGGCGAGGTCGTTCCCGGCCCCGGCGCCGATGATGTCGTTGCCCTCGCCGCCGTCGACCTGGTCGGCGCCGGCGCCGGACAGCAGCCAGTCCGCCCCTGCGCCGCCGCTCAGGGTCGCCGGGCCGGTTCCGGGGCGCGAGAAATTCGTGAAATCGAAGATTGCCTCGAGAGGAAAGCCGTCCGGCGCACCGGTCACCATGGTGTCGTTGCCGCTGCCGCCGGACAGGCTGTCGCTGCCGTTGCCGCTGCCGCCGATGAGGAAGTCGTCGCCGGCATTGCCTTCCAGCATGTCGCTGCCGATGCCGCCGAAGACGGTGTCGTTGCCGATGTTGCCGTCGATCCAGTCGTCGCCCGCCTCGCCCAGCACCCGGTCGTCGCCCTGGCCGCCGAACAGGGTGTCGTCGCCGATGCCGCCATAGACGAGGTCATTGCCGATGTTGCCGTTGACGTGCCAGTCGCTGCCGTCGTCGCCATAGACCGTGTCGTCGCCCTGGCCACCGCGCACAAAGTCGGCGCCGGGGCCGCCCGAGACCGTGTCGCTGCCGGTGTTGCCGTTGATGGCGTCGTCGCCGGCCTCGCCCAGCACGAGGTCGTCGCCGTCGCCGCCGAGGATCAGGTCGTTGCCGTCGCCGCCCCAGATCGAATCGTCGTTGCTGCCGTCGTTCGACAGGTTGGTGCCGCCGAACAGCAGGTCGTCGCCGGACTCGCCCAGGATGCGGTCGTCGCCGCCCGCCCCGAGGACGAGATCGACGCCGTCGCCGCCATAGGCGAGGTCGTCGCCGCCGCCGAGGTCGACGAGGTCGTCGCCGGCCAGCGCGAAGACGGTGTCGAGGCCGGAAAAGGCGAAATGGGTGTCGTTCCCCGCCGTACCGGAAAGGAAGTCGTTGCCGTCGGTGCCGTTCGCCATCACGCCCCCCGCTCTCCCGACGGCATTGCGGCTGTGGCCCGCACCGTCGCGCGACACGCTATCGCGTCGGGCGGGTGCGGGCCATGGCGTATGCGCGGCGCGGCTAGCCGATCCCCAGCCCGCGATCGAGCGTCACCTCGACCAGGGTCGGCTGGCCGCCGGCGATGCCGGCGCGGATCTGGTCGACGGCGTCGGCGACCGTGCGGGCGTGGGTCGAGGCGACGCCCATGGCGCGGGCGAGCGACTGGAACTCGATCGCCGGGTCTTCCAGGTCCATGCCGACATAGGTGCCGGTCTGGGCGGCATGGCCGCGCAGCGCGTTCACCCGCTGCTTCAGGATGCGGTAGGAGGAGTTGTTGAGGATGACGAAGACGACCCCGAGCCGGTAGCGCGCGGCGGTCCACAGTGCCTGGCAACTGTACATGGCGCTGCCGTCGCCGACGATCGCCACCACCGGCCGGTCGGGGAGCGCCACCTTGACGCCGACGGCGGCCGGCAGGCCCCAGCCGATGCCGCCGCCGCGCAGGCCGAAGAAGCTCTGCGGGTCGCGGCTCGGGATCAGGTTGCGGATGCCGCCGGCGGACGACAGGGCTTCCTCGATGACCACGGCGTCGGGCGGCAGGGCGCGGCCGACCGCCTCCAGCAGGGCGGCCGCCTGCACCGGGGACTTGCCGGCCTCGGCGCGTGCCTTGGCGGCCAGGGCCTCGCGCTCGCCGGCGATCCGCGCCCGCATGTCGGCGCCGCGCCGCGCCATCGCCGTGCGGCGGCCGTCGTCGAGGCGGCGGCGCACCGCGTCCGTGATCTCGGGCAGGGTCGCCTTCGGGTCGCCCAGCATCGCCACCCGGGCCGGGTAGTTCTTGCCGAGCTCCCACGGGTCGAGGTCGAGATGGATGGTGACGAGCCCCTCCGGGATCGGCTCGACGTCCGACGGCAGCGACAGGGTGAAGAGGTCGCCGCCGACCGAGAACATGGTGTCGAACTGCCCGAGGAGCTGGCGCAGCCCCGGCGACAGCCGCCCCATGGCGCCGCGGTAGAGCGGATGGTCGGTCGGGAAGGAGGCGGTGTTCGACACGCCCTCGAGATAGACCGGCGCGCCAAGAAGGTCGGCCAGCGCCGCCAGTTCGTCGTGGGCGCGGCTCTGGGCGACGGCGTCGCCCGCCACCAGCACCGGCCGCTCGGCCTGCACCAGGAGGTCGGCCGCCGCCTCGACCGCCGCGCGGTCGGCGCGGATGCGCGGGGCGACGCGGGTGGCGGCGAGGAGGTCGATCTCGGCCTCGTCGTTCAGGATGTCGCCCGGCAGCGACAGGAAGACCGGGCCCGTCGGCGGCGCCAGGGCGGTCTTGGCGGCGCGGTGGACGATGCGCGGCAGGTCGGCCAGGCGATGGACCTCGGTCGACCACTTGACCAGCGGCCGCGCCATCGTCGGCAGGTCGGCCCACAGGATCGGCTCGGTGACGTTGAAGCTCTGTTCGTGCTGGCCGGCGGTCACCAGGATGGGCGCCGCCGCCTTCTGGGCGTCGTAGAGCATGCCCATGGCGTTGCCGAGGCCGGGGGCGACGTGGAGGTTGACGACGGCGAGCTTGCCGGACGCCTGGGCATAGCCGTCGGCCATGCCCATCACCACCCCCTCGTGGAGGCCGAGGACGTAGCGGATGTCGGTGTCGACCGCGAGCGCGTCCATCAGCGGCAGTTCGGTCGTCCCCGGGTTGCCGAAGAGGACGTCGACGCCCTCCTGCTTCAGGAGTTCCAGGAAGGCGCGCTTGCCGGTCATGCTGGGCATCTCGTCTCCTCCGCGGGCGTTGTCGTCGGTTGCCGGGTGAAGCATAGCGCGAAGCGGGCTATATCTGTCCCCGTCCCGACCGGCGTTCCGCGCATCTCGCGCCTGGCCCCACCAGCCGCCGGTCCAGCCTTGCCGGAGTAGCCATGACCGATGCCGCCCTCGGCGCACCGGTACCGAGAACGCGCGCGTTCGCGATTGCCGCCGTGGCGCTGGCCGCCGTCGCCTTCAGCCTCAACGGCTTCTTCGTCCGCAACCTGGAGGCGGCCGGCACCTGGCAGATCGTCTTCTGGCGGGCGAGCGGCCTCGCGCTCGCCGTGTCGGCGATGTTCCTGTGGCAGCATCGGCGCCGCGCCGCCGCGGTCTTCCGGCAGGGGCTGCCGATCGCTCTCGTCGCCGCCCCCACCCAGGGCGTCGGGGTGATCCTCTTCATCTACTCGCTGACCCACACCACCGTCGCCAACACGATGATGATGCTGAGCGCGACGCCGCTCTTCGCCGCGCTCCTCGGCTGGGCCTTCCTCGGCGAGCGGGTCGGCTGGGCGACGGCGGCCGCGATCGCCGCCACCATGGCCGGGATCGGCCTGATGACGGTCGACGGGCTGGCCGGCGGCTCGCTGTGGGGCAACCTCGCCGCGCTCGGCAATGCCGCCACCTTCGCGATCTTCATCACCTATCTGCGGCGCGGCCGCGGCGGCGACATGCGGCCGACGGTCATCCTGGGCGCCCTGACCGGGGTCGTGCTGGCGGCCCTGATCGGCGACGGCATCCTGGCGGCGCCGCTCCACGACATCCTGCTCTGCCTCGCCTGGGGCGCCTTCGCCCAGACCGCGGGCATGACGCTGATGCTGATCGGCTCGCGCGGGCTGCCGGCGGCGGAGATCTCGCTGGTGGCGATGGTCGAGTTCGTGCTGGCGCCGACCTGGGCCTGGACGGTGACGGGCGAACTGCCGACGCCGCTGTCGGCGACGGGCGGCGGCATCATCTTCGCGGCGATGCTCGGCTGGTCGTTCCGCCGCGCCCGCCTCGACCGGCCGGTGCCGCTGCGCCCGACGGGAAGCTGACGGCCGGCCGCCGCCAGAGGAGCCGGGGACGGCGGCCAGCGGCGCCCCGCCCGCCGGCGGCGACGGGGCCAATGGCCGGGATGGCCGCTCCCCGACCTCCCCCGGATGGCGGGACTCGTTCGCAGGGCCGAGCCGTCGCCGCCGAAGGGGGGCGGCTGCGCCGCGCGCGGGCCCGGCCGATCGACCGTCGCTCCAGGGATACGAAGGAAAGACGGGTCCGGACGAAACCTAAAATTGCGTGGGACTCGAAGAACAAACGTGGATTACAGTCCTCATGGATCGGGAATACGGGGGTGGCGGCGACGTACGGCGGCGGTGACTGGGGGATTGGGTCATGGCATTTGGCGCGATCGGAGGGCAGGGCTCCGGAGTATCACGCGGGTATGACGTCTCCATCGACGCGTCCCGGAACACTTACGTCACCGGTTATTTCAGCGGGACGGTCGATTTCGATGGCGCTGGCAGCGCGGCGCCGCTGGTCGTGGTGGGCGAGGATTTCTTTGTCGTTAAGTACGACGCCGATGGGAACCTCCTCTGGGTGCGTAACCCAGGAAGTTCCTCCTCCAACGACGCTGGCAATGGCATCGCGGTTGACGGGTCCGGGAACAGCTATGTCACGGGATATTTTGCGGGGACGGTCGATTTTGACGGCGCCGGCAGCGCCCCCCCGCTTGTCGCGGTCATCCACGATCACTTCGTCCTGAAATACGACGCCGAGGGGTCGGTCCTCTGGGTGCGTAGCCCGGGAAGTTCCAGCGCATTCGAACAAGGGCGAGGTATCGCTCTCGACGAGTTCGGCAACAGCCACGTCACTGGATACTTCAGCGGCACGGTCGACTTCGACGGTGCCGGGAGCGCGCCGCCGGTCGTCGCGTTAGGCTACGACCACTTCGTCGCGAAGTAGGACACGGACGGGACGCTCCTCTGGGTGCGCAACGCCGGAAGTTCCAGCGCCAACGAGCAAGGCGAGGGCATCGCCGTCGATGGGTCCGGGAACAGCTACGTCGCGGGGTCTTTCAACGGGACCGTTGATTTCGATGGTGCCGGCGGCGCGCCGCCGCTGGTTTCGGTCGACCAGGATGTCTTCGTTGCGAAGTACGACACCGAGGGGACGCTCCTCTGGGTGCGTAACCCCGGGAGTTCCTCCTCCCATGAGTACGGCCTGGGCATCGCGGTCGACGGGTCCGGGAACAGCTACGTCACGGGCGATTTCTACGGGACAGTCGATTTCGACGGCGTAGGCAGCGCCCCGCCGCTGGTCGCCGTTAATAATGATTATTTCGTCGCAAAGTACGATCCCGACGGCAATTTGATCTGGGTGCGCAACCCCGGGAGTTCCGCCTCCGGCGAGACGGGCCAGGGCATCGCGCTCGACGGGTCCGGCAACAGCTACGTCACGGGATATTTCAGCGGGACGGTCGATTTCGACGGTGCCGGCAGCGTGCCGCCGCTCGTCGCTGCGTACACGGACCATTTCGTCGCGAAGTACGATTCCGACGGGAACCTCCTCTGGGTGCGCAACTCGGGGAGTTCCAATTCCGACGAGCTTGGCCGAGGTATCGCGGTCGACGGGTCGGGCAAGAGCTACGTCACGGGATATTTTTCGGGAACGGTCGACTTCGACCCCGGGCCGGGCACGGCATTGCTGGAGACGGTGACTGGCTATCTCAAGCATTTCCTCCTCAGCTATACGCCGACGGGGGAACTCGGCGACGCCGACACGGCGCCCCCCGCCGTCTCCGCTCCGGACCTGGATGCCCTCAGCGACAGCGGCGCCTCCGGCACCGACAATGTCACCAATGCCGACCCGCTGACCTTCACCGGCACCGGCGAGGCCGGCGCCGCGGTCGAACTCTTCGCCGACA
>NZ_JAYSFE010000112.1:13753-16124 GCF_041913585.1 Allostella sp. | reverse complement strand
CGGCGCCAGAAGATGTTGTCCTCGCGGCCGGTGTAGATGCCGATGACCGCCCACATCCGGTGATTGTGCGGCTGCAGCGTCATCCGCGGCCCCCAGACGAGGTTGAGGACCGTCAGCTCGGGCGAGCGGTGGATGACGTTGACGGCGGCCCGCGTCGGTTCGCCCAGCCCGCGCAGCACCGCCCCAGGATCGGCCACCGCGCGCGCCACGACCTCGCGCACCGACTTGTGCGTCGGATCGGCCGCGACCGCAGCGCGGCACTCCTCGACGAAGCGCTCGACATCGAACATCGCGATCTCCCTCACTCCTGCGGCGCCGCGGCCAGCGCCTCGCGCAGGGCCGTCTTCAGCACCTTCCCATAGTTGTTCTTCGGCAGCGCGTCCACGAAGCGGTAGTCCTTGGGCCGCTTGAAGCGCGCGATGTGGTCGAGGCAGAGACGGTCGAGTTCGCCCGCCGCCGCGGCCGCGCCCGGGCGGCGGACGACGAAGGCCACCACCTCCTCGCCCCATTCCGGGTGCGGCCGGCCGACCACCGAGACCTCGGCGACGTCGGGATGGCGCAGCAGCACCTCCTCGACCTCGCGCGGATAGATGTTGCTGCCGCCCGAAATGATCATGTCCTTCGAGCGGTCCTTCAGGGTGAGGAACCCGTCCTCGTCGAAGGCGCCCATGTCGCCGGTGTGCAGCCAGCCGCCGCGCAGCGTCGCCGCCGTGGCCTCCGGATTGCGCCAGTAGCCGGTCATGACGACGTCGCCGCGGACCAGGATTTCGCCGACCTCGCCGACCGGCAGGTCGCGGTCGTCGGCGTCGCAGACCCGGACCTCGCACACCGCCTGGGCGACGCCGGCCGAGGCCAGCCGCTGCTCGTAGCGCGGGTGGCCGACATCCGCATGCATCGCCCGCGACAGGGCGGTGATGGTCATCGGGCTCTCGCCCTGGCCGTAGATCTGCGTCAGCTTGTAGCCGAAGGCGGCCAGCGCCCGCTTGCAGTCGGCGAGGTACATCGGCCCGCCGCCATAGACGATGGTGCGCAGGTTGGCGGTGTCGACCGGCACGCGCTCGGCATGGTCGACGAGACGCCAGACCATGGTCGGCGCGGCGAAGAGCGAGGCCCCCTTCCACCGCCCGATCAGGTCGAACACGCTCGCCGGGTCGCCGTGGCCGCCCTCCGGGATGACCTGCACGGCGCCGGCGGCGACGTTGGGCAGCATGTTGATGCCCGACCCGTGCGACATCGGCGACCAGTGGATGATGCTGTCGCCGGGGCCGGGGCTGTCGACGTCGGTGAAATAGGACAGCATGAAGGCCTGCAGCACCTGATGGCTGAGCATCGCCCCCTTGGGGCGCCCGGTGGTGCCGCTGGTGTAGAAGAGCCAGGCCGTGTCGCGCGGCTGGACCGCGGCCATCGGCATCGGCTCGCCATAGAGCGCCGCGTGCTCGGGCGAATCGACCAGGACGAGGCGCGGCGGCGCCTCGAGATCGGCCACCGCCGCCGCCGCTGCCTCCAGCAGGTCGTCGGTGACGAACACCGCCCGGGCGCCGGAATGGTCGAGGATGTAGGCGAATTCGCGCGGGTGCAGCTTGGCGTTGATCGGGACGGCGACGAAGCCGCCATGCCACGCCGCCTCCATCGCCTCGACGTAGTGCGGCCCGTTGCGCATGATGAGCGCCACACGATCGCCCGATTGCAGCCCCAGCCTGTCGCGCATCCCGCCGGCGAGTTGCGCGACCCTGAGCCCGAGGGTGCGGAAATCGGCGACGACCCGGTGACCGGACGCCACCGCCGGAAGGTCCGGCCATACCGCAGCGGAGCGATGAAGGAAGCGAGCGATGTTCATGCCGGACGGGCCTCGGGATCGACGGGCCGATACTAGACCAGACCGCGCCCGCCGCGGGCAACCGATCCGCGCGCTGGGGCTGGCACTCCTGGCGCTCGTCGCCTGGGACGGCGCGGCCGCCGCCGAGGGCATCCGCCTCGGCCTGCCGATCGACTGCCGCCCCGGCGTCGACTGCTGGGTCGTCAACTATGTCGACCGCGACCCCGGCCCCGGTCGCAAGGACTATCGCTGCGGCGCCATGTCCTACGACGGGCACAACGGCACCGACATCGCGATCCGCGACCTGAAGGCGATGCGCGACGGCGTGCCGGTGCTGGCCGCCGCCGACGGCGTGGTGCGGGCAGTGCGCGACGAGATGGCGGACGTCAATTTCCGCGACGCCGGTCCGGAGGCGATCGCCAAGCGGGAATGCGGCAACGGCGTCGTCGTCGACCATCCGGGCGGCTGGCAGACGCAATATTGCCACCTGCGGAAGGGCAGCGTGCGGGTGAAGCCGCGCGACCGGGTGACGGCCGGCCAGCCGGTCGGCCTCGT
>NZ_JAYSFE010000112.1:6837-13653 GCF_041913585.1 Allostella sp. | reverse complement strand
GCGTGCGGGTGAAGCCGCGCGACCGGGTGACGGCCGGCCAGCCGGTCGGCCTCGTGGGCCTGTCCGGCAAGACCGAGTTCCCGCACGTCCACATCACCGTCCGCCAGGGGAGCACGGTGGTCGATCCCTTCGTCGGGCTCCAGGCCGGGGCCGAATGTCAGATCGGGCGGGAACCGCTGTGGACGCACGACGCGCTCGCCGCGCTGCCCTACAAGCCCGGCGCCGTCCACATCGCCGGCATCGTCGCCGGCCGTCCCGACATCCAGAAGGCGCGCGCCGGCGAACTCCGCGAGGCGACCGCGAGGCCCGACGCCGAGGCCCTCATCGTCTGGGCCGAGGTCTACAACGTCGTCACCGGCGACGTGCTGTCGCTGCGCCTCTTCGCGCCCGACGGCAAGTTGATCCTCGACGCGCCGCGGCCGATCGAGAAGGACCAGGCCCGGGTCTTCCGCTCGGCCGGGCGCAAGCTGCCGCCGGGCGGCTGGCCGCGCGGCACCTACCGGGCCGAGATCGCCTACCTGCGCGACGGCAAGCCGGTGTGGGACCCGGTCCGTTCGGAAATCACGGTTCGCTGAGCCGGACGGAGCCGGTCCCGCGCGTCAGCCGCGCGGGCAGACCAGCGTCATGCGGACGCGGTCGAGCACGTTCTGCTCGTAGAAGCGGTTGCCGCAGAAGGTGCGGTGCTGGGCCACGGTCTCGTTGTAGCGGCCGACCGCCACCTGGAGGTCGCCGATGACGCCACGATCGAGATCGCCCGCCATGCGGTCGCGCTGGTCGACGAGATCGCGGAAGCGCGCCACCTGGACCGGGTCCGATTCGTTGACCATGGCGCGCTCGCGGGCGATCCGGCGGTCGAGCTGGTCGAGATCGGCGGTGCGCTGGTCGTAGGCGCCCTGGCGGGCGTTCATTTCGCCCGCCCGCTGCGCCAGCGTCTGCTCCAGGCACAAGCACTGCGCGATCTGCTGGGGATCGACGATCACCTGCTGCGCCGCGGCAGCACCCGCCCATGCCACTCCGAGCGCCAGCGATCCGGCGATCAGGGTCCGTTCGATCATGGTTCGGCGCATCGGCCTTCTCCGATTCGTGGTTCCGCTCGCCAACGCACCATACCGGATTGCGTTCCGGCCCGCGACCGGAGGCCCCGGTTGACCCAGGGCCGCGGCCGACGCCACGATCCGCGGCCGAAGTCCGGACCGGAAGCCGGGGAGGAACCATGACCGACCATCTGCTCGCCATCGACCAGGGGACGACCAGCACCCGGGCGATCGTCTTCGGCGTCGACGGGCGGGAGCGCGGCCGCGCCCAGGAGGAGCTGACCCAGCACTATCCAGGCCCCGGCTGGGTCGAGCACGATCCCGAGGAGATCTGGCGGGCGACCCTGTCGGTGACGACGCGCGCGCTCGCCGCAGCCGGCATCGCGCCGTCCGCCGTCGCCGGCATCGGCATCACCAACCAGCGCGAGACGACCATCCTGTGGGAGCGCGCGACCGGGCGGCCGGTGGCGCCGGCGATCGTCTGGCAGGACCGGCGCACCGCCGAACGCTGCACCCGGCTGGTCGCCGACGGCGCCGAGCCGATGGTGCAGGCGCGGACGGGCCTGCTGCTCGATCCCTATTTCTCGGCGACCAAGATCGGCTGGCTGCTCGACCGCGAACCCGGGTTGCGGACCCGGGCGGAGGCCGGCGAGATCGCTTTCGGCACCGTCGACAGCTTCCTGCTGTGGCGGCTGACCGGCGGCCGGGTGCATGCGACCGACGCCACCAACGCCGCCCGGACGCTGCTCTACGACATCCACCGCCAGGACTGGGACGAGGACCTGCTGCGCCTCTTCGCGGTGCCGCGCGCCCTGCTGCCCGAGGTCCGCGACTGTGCCGGACCGTTCGGCACCAGCGCGCCGGCACTGTTCGGCGGCGGCATCGCCATCCGCGGCATCGCCGGCGACCAGCAGGCGGCGACCGTCGGCCAGGCCTGCGTCCGCCCCGGCATGATGAAGAGCACCTACGGCACCGGCTGCTTCATGCTGCTCAACACCGGCGACCGGCCGGTCGCGTCGCGGAACCGGCTCCTCACGACCATCGCCTACCGCATGGACGGCCGGCCGACCTATGCGCTGGAGGGCAGCATCTTCGTCGCCGGGGCGACCGTGCAGTGGCTGCGCGATGGCCTGCGCCTCATCGCCAGCGCCGGCGAGACGGCCGGGCTCGCGACGGCGGCGGCGCCCGAGCGCAGCGTCTACCTGGTGCCGGCCTTCACCGGGCTCGGCGCGCCCTACTGGGACGCCGACGCCCGCGGCGCCATCCTCGGCCTCACCCGCGACACCGGCATCGCCGACATCGTGCGGGCGGCGCTCGAGGCCGTCTGCTTCCAGACCCGCGACCTCCTGGAGGCGATGGCCGCCGACGGCGCCGCGCCGCCGACCAACCTCCGGGTCGACGGCGGCATGACCGCCAACGACTGGACCATGCAGTTCCTGGCCGACGCGCTGGCGGTACCGGTCGAGCGCCCCGTCGTGACCGAGACGACGGCGCTCGGCGCCGCCGCGCTCGCCGGCATCGGCGCCGGCGTCCTGCCCGGGCTGGCGGCGCTGGAGTCGTTCTGGGGCCTCGACCGTCGCTGGGAGCCGGCGATGGCGGGGCCGGAACGCGAACGGCGCTATGCCGGCTGGAAGGACGCGGTGGGACGGGTGCGCACGAAATAGGCGACCGTCAGCGGCCGCCGATGCTTCTGTCCAAGGTCTTCGCCTGGAGGGCGCGCGAGCAGCCGGACGCTCCGGCCGTGATCGACGGTGCCAGCGCGATCGGATACGGCGCGCTCGACGGCGCCGTCCGTCACGCCGTCGCCTGGCTCGGCGGCGAGGACGTCCGAGCGGGCGACACCGTCGCCCTGACGCTCGCCGACCCCCTGGCGCACCTCGTGCTGTCGCTGGCGCTGATGCGGATCGGCGCCGTCCAGACCAGCCTCGCGCCCGGCCTGCCGCTGCTCATGCGCACCGACATCGCCCGCACCGTCGGCGTCGGGCTGACAGTGACCGACGGCACGGCCAGTCTCGGGGAGGCGGCGGCGGCACGGGTTCCCGACGTGCGGGCCTGGGTCCGGGCCGGGGACGGTGCGGCCGATCCGCCGCCGCCGCCCGACCCCGAGGCGACGGCCGTCCTCGCGGTCGGCTCGGGCAGCACCGGGGCGCCCAAGGTCATTCCGGTGCGCCACCGGCACCTGACGGCGCGCAGCCTGAACGACCTCGCCGGCTGGCCGACCCGCGCCGGCGACCGGGTGCTCGTCCTGCAGTCGCTCGGCACCCTGACCCACCTCAGCCGCTCGCTCTTCACGCTCCATGCCGGCGCCACCCTCGTCCTGGCGCGCGACACGGCGCCGGACGAACGCGCCCAGGCCATTGCCGGCCTCGTCGACCGGCACGATGTCCGCCACCTCCACTGCACGCCCCTCGGCGCCGGCCTGCTCACCCGCGCCTTCGCGGGCGCCGACCGGCCGCGCTTTCCCGGCCTGGCGAACATCCGGATCGGCGCCGCCGTGGTCGGAGCGCGGCTGCGCTCGGACGTCCGGCGCCTGCTGAGCCCCAACCTCACCATCAACTACGGCGCCAACGAGGTCGGCTCGATCGCCTGCGGCTCGGCCGCCGTGCTGGCGCGGCATCCGGACTCGGTCGGCCGGGCGCTGCCCTGGAACGAGGTCGAGATCGTCGATGCCGACGGCCGGCCGCTGCCGGCCGGGGCGACCGGGCTGGTCCGGGTGCGCGGACCGTCCGTCGTCGACGGCTATGTCGGCGACCCGGAAGCGACCGCCCGGCGCTTCCGCGGCGGCTGGTTCCATCCGGGCGACGTCGGGACCTGCACCGAGGACGGCGTGCTCCACCTCGCCGGCCGCGACGACGACATGATGATCGTCGCCGGGATCAACGTCT
The DNA here is from genome assembly GCF_041913585.1 of Allostella sp. Classification (NCBI taxonomy): domain Bacteria; kingdom Pseudomonadati; phylum Pseudomonadota; class Alphaproteobacteria; order Rhodospirillales; family Allostellaceae; genus Allostella; species Allostella sp. The sequence goes on along the minus strand of NZ_JAYSFE010000112.1, from coordinate 9,734 downwards.
TCCCCGCCGAGATCGAGCGCGTCCTGGAGGCGCACCCCGCGGTCGGCGAGGTCGCGGTGCTCCCGGCCGCCTCGGAAACCCTGCAGGACCTGCCGGTCGCCTTCGTCGTCGCCCGGGCGCCGACGAGCGAGGCGGCGCTGCTCGCCCACGCCCGCGAACGGCTCGGCGTCCGCGGCCCCCGCCGCGTCCACCTGGTCGACCACCTGCCGCGCAACCCGGCGGGCAAGATCGACCGGCGGGCGCTGGGGGCGATGGTCAGGCCGGGCGCAGGCGCGCCCGACCTCGACGGGCCTCCCGCATAGCGCGCGGCCGGGGCCGTCAGGCCCCGAACTTCGGCGCCCGCTTCTGGGCGAAGGCGGTCACGCCCTCGGCGAAGTCCTCGGTGGCGGCAAGATCGGCAAAGCTCCGCTGCTCGGCGGCGAGCTGCGCCTCGAAGCCGGTGTCGAAGGATTGCAGCAGCAGGCGCTTGGTGGCGGCGAAGGCCGCGCGCGGGCCGGCGGCGAGCCGCAGCGCCAGCGCCCGGGCCTCGTCTGCCAGGCGCTCGTCCGGCACGACCCGGTTGACGAGGCCGATCTCGGCGGCGCGGGCGGCGTCGAACCGCTCGGCGAGCAGCGCCAGCTCCAGCGCCCGGCGCTGGCCGACGAGGCGCGGCAGGAACCAGGTCGAGCCGCCGTCGGGGCTGGCCCCGATGCGGGCATAGGCCAGCGTGAAGGTGGTCGACTGGCCGGCGACGGCGAGGTCGGCCGCCGCCATCAGGCTCATCCCGGCCCCGGCGGCGACGCCGTGGACCTGGGCCACGATCGGCTGCGGCATCCGCCGCATCGTCGCGATCGCCGGGTGGAAGGCGTGGATCAGCTGGTCGAGCCGCCGCCGCCGCTCCGCCGGCGGCCGCTCGGCGAGGCCGGCGAAGAGCTTGACGTCGCCGCCCGCCATGAAGCCGGCGCCCGCCCCCTTGAGGATCACGGCGCCGACCGCGGGGTCGTGCTCGATCCGGTCGAGGACGGCGACGAGTTCGGCCGCCATCCCGTCGTCGAGGGCGTTGAGGACGGCGGGGCGGTTCAGCGTCACCTCGGCGACGGCGTCGGCGACGGCCAGCAGGACGGTCGGTTCCATGACGATTGGCGTAGCAGCCTTTGCCCGCCTTCGCCAATCGCCGGATGAAACCGAATTAATCGCTCCTTAAGTAAGCCGAAAGCCGCCACCCCCCAGATTGGCGGTCACCGAATTGGTTGTTTCGGCAAACGGAGGTCCCAAGCATGTCGTCGATCGTCCCGTTCCAGCGCGGACAGACGCTCCGCCGCCTTTCCCGGGTTGCCGCCGGCCCCCTCGTCGGTGCGGCGCTCGCCGTGGGCGCCGTCTCCGCCACGGTCATCCCCTATGCCTCGGCCCAGGCCCCGATCACCGCCCCGCCGGGACTGGCGTCGGTGCTGCCCAGCTTCGCCGACCTGGCCGAGCGCGTCTCGCCCGCCGTCGTCAACGTCTCGACCGAGCGCACGGTGCGCGGCGGCGGCGGCGAAATGAACCTGCCGCAGTTCCCCGAGGGCTCGCCCTTCAACGAGTTCTTCAAGCGCTACTTCGAGCGCGGTCCGGGCCAGGGCCGCGGACCCGGCATGCCGCGCCAGGCGCGCGCCGCCGGCTCCGGCTTCGTCGTCGACCCGGCCGGGTACGTGGTGACCAACAACCACGTCGTCGACAAGGCCGACGAGATCACCGTCACCATGCAGGACGGCACCGAGCTGAAGGCGAAGCTGATCGGCCGCGACGCCAAGACCGACCTCGCGGTCCTCAAGGTCGATGCCGGCCGGCCCCTGCCCTACGTCGCCCTGGGCGATTCGGCACGGGCGCGGGTCGGCGACTGGGTGGTCGCCGTCGGCAATCCGTTCGGTCTCGGCGGCACGGTGACGGTCGGCGTGCTGTCGGCGCGCGGCCGCGACCTCCAGTCCGGCCCCTTCGACGACTACCTGCAGATCGACGCCTCGATCAACCGCGGCAATTCCGGCGGCCCGACCTTCAACCTCGCGGGCGAAGTGATCGGCATCAACACCGCCATCTACTCGCCCAACGGCGGCAGCGTCGGCATCGGCTTCGCCGTGCCCTCGAACCTCGCCAAGCCGGTGATCGAGCAGCTGAAGGCGACCGGCAAGGTCGAGCGCGGCTGGCTCGGCGTGCAGATCCAGCCGGTGACCCCCGACATCGCCGACAGCGTCGGCCTCGACCGGTCGCGCGGCGCGCTCGTCACCAGCGTGCAGCCGGACAGCCCGGCGCTGAAGGCCGGCATCCGCCAGGGCGACGTCATCATCGGCTTCGGCGGCCGCGCGATCGAGCGGGTCCGCGACCTGACGCAGGCGGTGGCGATCACCAACGCCGGCACCCGCAGCGACGTCGTGGTGTGGCGCGACGGGCGGGAGACCCGGCTCTCGGCCAGCATCGCCCGCCTCGACGCCGACCGGCAGGCCTCGGCCGAGCAGGAGCCGGCCGACGACCAGACCGGCGGCAAGCTCGGCCTGTCGCTCGCCCCGCTCGACCGCGACGCGCGGCGCGAGAACGGCATTCCCGCGTCGGTGCGCGGCGTGCTGGTCGCCGGCGTCGACCCGGACAGCGCCGCCGCCGACAAGGGCATCCGCCCCGGCGACGTGATCGTCAAGGTCGGCGGCCGCACCGTCGCCACGCCCGACGAGGTCGCCGAACGGGTGGCCGCCGCCCAGGGCGAGCGCCGCAAGAGCATCCTGCTGCTGGTCAACCGCCAGGGCTCCGAGCGCTTCGTCGCCCTGCCGCTGGGCCAGGCCTGACCGGGTCGGCGCCGGCGGGCCGGGGCCCCCCCCCCCCCGGGCCCGCCGCCCGGGCGCCCCCGGCGACGCCCCCCCCCCCCGCGGGGGGCGGGGGGCGCCCCGCAACCC
>NZ_JAYSFE010000112.1:0-6827 GCF_041913585.1 Allostella sp. | reverse complement strand
GCCGCCCCCCGCGCGCCGCCGGGCCGGGGGCCCTGGCCTCCCGGGGGCGGCGCCGGCTTCGGGGGCCCCCGCGCCCGGGGCGCGGGCGCCACGGGCGCGCCGGCATCCGCCTCCCCCAGGGTCGGGTGCCGGCGCGAACCGCTTTCGAGAATGGGTGCTCCATGCCGCTGCTGCTTCGCCACCTGATGCCGCTCATCGTGATCGGCGCCTTCTTCCTCTTCTCGCTGCTGTGCACGCTGGCGGTCATTGCGGCCCTCGGCCGGATGTTCGGCCGACGCCCGACGGAGATCGGCCGCGGGCCCGTCATCGAGGGCGAGGCGACCCAGGTTCCGGCCGAGCCGGCGGCCCGGGACCCGCAGGCGCGCCGCTGAGACGCCACCCATCGCAGAGGCGGCAAGACCGGGGAATCACGCTATGGTCGCGACCACCGCACTCCAGACGAACGCCAGTGCCGGGATGAAGATTCTCGTCATCGAGGACGACCGCGAGGCCGCCGCCTACCTGGTCAAGGGCCTGGAGGAGTCGGGCTACGTCGTCGACCATGCCGCGACCGGCACCGACGGGCTCTTCCTCGCCTCCTCCCAGCCCTACGACGCGCTCGTCGTCGACCGGATGCTGCCGGGCATGGACGGGCTGACGATCATCGAGACGCTGCGCCGGCAGGGCAAGTCGACGCCGGTGCTGATCCTGTCGGCGATGGGCGAGGTCGACGACCGGGTGAAGGGGCTGAAGGCCGGCGGCGACGACTACCTCGCCAAGCCCTACGCCTTCGCCGAACTGCTGGCGCGGCTGGAGGCGGTGCTGCGCCGCGGCCAGGCCGGCCAGCCGACGACACGCCTCGTCGTCGGCGACCTCGAGATGGACCTGCTGGCGCGCACGGTGAAGCGCCACGGCCAGCTCATCGACCTCCTGCCGCGCGAGTTCCGCCTGCTCGAGTGCCTGATGCGGCACGCCGGCCAGGTGGTGACCCGGACGATGCTGCTGGAGAAGGTCTGGGACTATCATTTCGACCCCCAGACCAACGTCATCGACGTCCATGTGAGCCGCCTGCGCCAGAAGATCGACCGCGGCTTCGACCACCCGCTCCTGCACACCGTGCGCGGCGCCGGATACTGCCTGCGTGCGCCCGCGTAACGCCCTACGCACCACCACCTTCCGGCTGGCGCTCGCCTACCTGGCGATCTTCGTCGCCTCCTCGGGCACGGTGCTGGCCTTCATCTACTGGGCGACGTCGGGCGCGATCGACCGCGAGAGCGAGCAGATCATCGAGGCCGAGCTGACGGGGCTGCGCGAGCAGTACCGGCAATGGGGCGTCGTCGGCCTCGTCCGCGTCATCGAGGAGCGCTCCAAGGGCGACCGCGCGGACGAGATGCGCTACCTCGTCGCCGGCCCCCGCTTCGAGCGCATCACCGGCAACCTCACCGGCTGGCCGGCGGAGCTGCGCGACCGCCGCGGCCAGGTCGAGTTCCCGCTGACCGTCCGGGTCGGCGAGCGCTCGGAGGTGCGCGCCACCATGGCGATGACCTTCGACCTGCCGAACGGCTTCCACCTGCTGGTCGGCCGCGACATGAAGGAGCGCAGCGACTTCCGCCAGCGCGTCATCGGCGCCATCGCCTGGTCGCTCGCGCTCATGCTCGCCTTCGGCGTGGCCGGCGGCTACTGGGTGAGCCGCCACCTGATGCGGCGGGTCGACGCCATCAACCGGACGAGCGGCGAGATCCGCGCCGGCGACCTGAAGCAGCGCGTGCCGGTGAACGGCACCGGCGACGAGTTCGACCAGTTGGCCCTCAACCTCAACGCCATGCTCGACCAGATCGAGCGCCTGATGGCCGGGATGCGCCAGGTGACGGCCAACGTCGCCCACGACATGCGCACGCCCCTCAACCGGCTGCGCGCCCGGCTCGAGCTCAGCCTGATCGAGAAGGCCGACGAGGGGCGCTACCGCGAGGCGATCCAGGAGACGATCGACGAGGCCGACCACATCATCGCCACCTTCAACGCCATGCTCTCGATCGCCGAGGCGGAGGCGGGCGCCAAGACCGAGGCGATGGAGCGTACCGGGCTGCCGGCCCTCGTCGACCAGGTGGCCGAGCTCTACGAACCGCTCGCCGAGGAGAAGGGGCTGGTGCTGACGGTCGAGCATTCCGGCGCCGCCGTCGCCCGCGCCGACCGCCACCTGCTGTCGCAGGCGGTCGCCAACCTGCTCGACAACGCGATCAAGTACACGCCCGCCCCGGGCCGGGTCGCGGTCACGACCGGGGAGACGCCGCAGGGCGCCGTCGTCACCGTCGCCGACAGCGGCCCCGGCATCCCGGCCGACCAGCGCCAGGCGGTGCTGGGCCGCTTCGTGCGCCTGGAGCAGAGCCGCTCGACGCCGGGCAACGGCCTCGGCCTCAGCCTCGTCCAGGCGGTCGCCACCATGCACGGCGCCGAACTGGTGCTGGAGGACAACGCCCCCGGCCTGCGGGTGACGCTGCGCTTCCCGCCGGCGCCGGACGCACGGCCGAACGGCAAGTAGCGCCGGCCGGCCGGCTCCGGTCGCCCGGTCCTCAGCGCCCCGCCAGCTCGACCAGCGCCTCGGCCAGCACGCGCGCCCCCGCGGCGAGGTCGGCGGGGGTGGCGTTCTCCGCCTCGGCATGGCTGATGCCGCGCTCGCAGGGCACGAAGATCATGCCGCTCGGGGCCGCGATCTGCATCGGCCCGGCATCGTGGCCGGCGCCGGAATTCATCCGCAGGTAGGGCAGGCCGAGCCCGGCCGCCGCCTTCTCGACCGCCGCCGGCACCGGGTCGAGGAAGGTGACGGGCTTGCCGCGCGAGGTCTGGGTGACGGTGACGGCGCAGGCCCGGGCGTTGGCCTTGCAGATCGGCTCCACCTGGTCGCCCAGCTTCGTCAGCACCGCCTCGTCGGGGTGGCGGAAGTCGATGGTGAAGGAGACGTGTCCCGGCACCACCGCCGGCGCGTTGGGGGTGACGACGAAGCGGCCGACGGTGAAGCGCACGGTGTCGCTGGGGTCGTCGTGGAAGACCGCCTCGAGCGCCCCGACCATGGCGACCGCGGCGGAGAGGGCGTCGCGCCGGCGCGCCCTGGGCGTCGTGCCGGCATGGGCGTCCGCCCCCTCGACGTCGACGCGGAAGCGCCGGGCGCCCTGGATGCCGGTGACGACGCCGATCGTCAGCCCCCTCTCCTCCAGGATCGGGCCCTGTTCGATATGGGCCTCGACGAAGGCGGCGATCGGGAAGCCGAGCGGCCGTTCCGGCAGGTCCGCCAGCGCGGCCCGCGCCGCGTCGAGCGCCGCGCCCACCGTCACCCCGTCATAGTCGGCGACGGCGCGGGCGTCGGCGAGCGGCGTGCGGCCGACGAAGACGCCCGAGCCCATCGTTCCCATCGGGAAGCGCGCCCCGCCCTCCTCGCAGGTCCAGACCACGGTCTCGATCGGCCGCCGCGTGCGGATGCCGGCCGCCGCGATCGCCTCCATCGCCTCGAAGGCGGCCAGCACGCCATAGATGCCGTCGAAGCGCCCGCCCGAGGGCTGGGTGTCGGTGTGCGAGCCGGACAGCACCGGGGCGGCCGCGTCGTCGGTGCCGGGACGGCGGATGAAGAGGTTGCCGATCGCGTCCATGGCGACCTGCCAGCCATGGGGCCTGGCCCAATCCGCGAGCAGGCGCCGGGCGGCGATGTCGTTGGCGTCGAGCGCCAGCCGCCGCACCCCGCCGCGCGGCGTGCCGCCGAGCTTCGCCATGTCGACATGGCGCTGCCACAGCCGCGCCTCGTCCACCTTCGCCGCCGCAACCCCGAAGCCGCCGCCGTCCGCCATCGTCGCTCTCCCCCGTACCCGCTGGTCGCCGCAGCATGCGTCGGAGCCGCCGCCGCTGTCGAGATTGCCCCGCGCCCCCGCCCTGGGGCAAAACCCGGGCGGGACCGCCCGCCCACCACGACCGGATCGCCGCCATGCGCCACCGCCTCGTCCTCCTGGGGGACATCAACTTCCTCGGCGTCGCGGACGCGACGCACCTCTTCGACCCGGTGAAGCCGCGGCTGGCCGGCGCCGACTTCGTCTTCGCCAACCTCGAATGCTGCCTCTTCGACCCGCCGGCCGGCTATGCCGAGACGCGCGGCTTCTACGCCCCCGCCCGCCACGCGGCGGCGCTGGCCGACCTCGGCGTCGACGCCGTCGGCACCGCCAACAACGTCAATGTCGGGGAGGCCGCGATCCTGGGCTCGCTCGCCGCCCTCGACCGGGCCGGCATCGCCCATGCCGGCAGCGGCGCCGACCTCGCCGCCGCCCGGGCGCCGGCGATCGTCGCGCGCCGGGGGATGCGCTTCGGCGTGCTGCAGCGCACCGCCGTCTACTGGCGCCACGGCCACGCGGCGACCGACCGCGCCGCCGGCGTCGCCCTCATCCCCGGCCACACCGCCTATCGCCCGGTGCTGGAGCACGGCCACACCCTGACCCGGCCGGGCGTGCCGCCCGAGGTCGTGACCTGGGCCGACCGCGAGGGGCTGGCGGCCCTCCAGGCCGACGTGGCCGCCCTGCGCGGCGAGGCGGACTTCGTCGTCGCCTCCTGCCACTGGGGCCTGAAGGGCGAGGTGCTCCAGTACCAGCGCGACTATGCCCATGCCGCGATCGAGGCCGGCGCCGACATCGTCTTCGGCCACGGGCCGCACGCGCCGCTGGCGATCGGGCACTGGCGGGGGCGGCCGATCGTCTACGGCGCCGGCGGCTTCAGCTTCCAGGCCGAGCATGGCGGCAAGCCGCTCATCCACTGGACCGGCCTCGCCGTGACGCTCGACCTCCTGGACCAGCGCCTCGACCGCGCCAGCTTCTTCTTCGTGCAACGCAACGACGCCAACCAGACGGTCGTCGCCCCACCCGGCGACCATGCCGACCTGCTGCGCCGCCTCGCCGACGCCTCGGCCGCGCTCGGAAGCCGGCTCACGGTCGAGGGCGACCGCGTGCTCGTCGCCCCGGCGTGACCGCCCCGGCGTGATGCGGGCACTCGTCCTCCTCCTCCTCCTCGCGCTCGCGGTCGCGGCCTGCACCGGCCCGCCGGCGCCGCCGGCCGAGGAGGCGCTGCGCCTGGACACCGACGCCGACTGCCGCAACGCCACCCCCGGCAACCGCCTCCCCTTCTTCCGCTGCACCGGGGATTTCGACTCCTTCGACTGACCTCCGGCCTTCCCCGCCGGGCCAAACTGTCGCAGGCCGGGCGAAATTGACCTGCGTCAATCAACGGCGCGCGCGACCGGCAGACCTTCGCACCTGCAACAAGCGGCCGCCCCCGAGGGGGGCGGTCCCCGAGAGAGGCGAAGGATGACGAAGGCAAGGGCCGGCCTGTGCGCCGGCGTGAGCGCGATGGCGATGATGGCGGCGGCCCTGGCCGTGACCGCGACCCTGCCGGCCGGCGGGGCGCTGGCGGCCGAGCCGGCGAAGGCGCAGAGCCCCTGGATGATCCGCGGCCGGGCGCTGGCGGTGGTGCCGCAGGAGAGCGGCAAGATCGACCAGGTGCCGGGCTCCGACGTCCGGATCGACAACTCGGTCGTGCCCGAGCTCGACATCACCTACTTCTTCACGCCGAACATCGCGGCCGAGCTGATCCTCGGGGTGACGCCGCACAACATCAAGGGTTCGGGCAGCCTCGCCGGCATCGATGTCGGCAAGGCCTGGCTGCTGCCGCCGACCCTGACGCTGCAGTACCACTTCACCGATTTCGGCCGCTTCAAGCCCTATGTCGGTGCCGGCATCAACTACACCGTCTTCTTCAACGAGAAGGCGGCGGGCGGGGTGGTCAACAAGCTCGACATCGAGGACAGCTTCGGCGCCGCCCTCCAGGTCGGCGTCGACTACATGATCGACGACCACTGGGGCGTGAACTTCGACGTCAAGAAGCTCTTCCTGCGGCCCGACGTGAAGCTGAACGGCGGCGCGCTGACCGGCAAGGTCGACATCGACCCCTGGCTGATCGGCGTCGGCGTCACCTACCGCTTCTGAGCGTCGGCGCCGGCGGGGCCGGGGGGCGGAGGGCGGGGGGCGCCCCACCCGCCTCCCCGGCCCCGCCCCGCGTCACACCTGCCCTTCGGTCGGGATCGCCAGCACGCGGCCGCAATGCTTGCAGTGGACGGCGTCGGCATCGTGGATCTGGAGCGCGCAGTCCGGGCACTCGAAGCGGACCTTGTTCGGCCGGAACACCGCCTGCAGCAGCCGCAGGAAGAGCGCCACCCCGACCACCATGATGACGACCGCGAGCAGCCGCCCGCCCGGCCCGACCAGCGTGATGTCGCCGAACCCCGTCGTCGTCAGGGTGGTGATGGTGAAGTAGAGCGCGTCGACATAGGTGCCGATCGCCGGGTTGACGTGGTGCTGGGTGACGTAGACCAGCGACGTGACGACGAAGATGAAGATCCCGAGGTTGAGGGTGCGCTGGATCACGTCCTCGTGGCGCCGGAACCAGATCGAGTCCGCCCGCAGGTCGCGCAGCAGGTGGTAGGAGCGCAGCAGGCGCAGCGACCGCGCGACCCGCAGGAACCCCAGATTGTCGACGAAGGCCGGCAGGAAGAGCGAGGCGATGACCGTCAGGTCGGCCAGCGTCACCAGGCTGAAGAGGTGCCGCCGCCGGTTCGTCTCCGCATGGTGCCGGGCCGCGAACTCCGCCAGCAGCGCCAGCCCGATCGCGAAATCCACCGCCACCAGCCACCCCGCCGCGTCGATCGACGCGGTCAGGAGGAAGAGCGCGACGGTGACGAGGTCGAATCCGACCAGCCCGTAGCGGAACCGCCGCGCGGCCGCGTCGGTGCCGAAATAGAGGGCGCGCAGGCGGTCGCGGAGGGG
>NZ_JAYSFE010000111.1:12810-16202 GCF_041913585.1 Allostella sp. | reverse complement strand
GCCTGCTTGCGGAAGCGGTTGAGGTTGACGACCTCGCCCATCGCGGTCTCCATCGCTGGTGCCGCCCGGGGCGTGGCCCGCGGGCGGACGGGCGCCTAGAATATGCCGCTACCGGCGGCGAGGCGAGCCGGACCGGTCGCCCAACGCAGAACGGGGGAACGATGCGCAGGATCCTCATCGGCATTGTCGCCGTCGTCGCACTGCTGCTCGGGGCCGCCCTGGTGGTGCCGTCCTTCATCGACTGGAACCAGCACAAGGCCCGCATCGCGGCCGAGGCGGAGGCGGCGACCGGCCGGCGGCTCACCATCGGCGGCGACATCGGGCTCCGCATCCTGCCGTTCCCGCAACTCCGCGTCCGCGACGTGCGCTTTGCCAACGCGCCCGGCGCCGCCGTCCCCGACATGGCGACCCTGAAGGCGCTCGAGGTCGACATCGCGTTCTGGCCGCTGCTGTCCGGCCGCATCGACACGACCCGGGTGACCCTGGTCGAGCCGGTGATCGAACTCCAGTCCCTGCCGGACGGGTCCGGCAACTGGGCGATGAAGCCCGGCGGCGCCGCGGCGCCGTCGGCGCCTGCCGCGCCCGGCGCGGGTGCTCCGGCGGCGGGCGCCGGGCTGCCCATCCGCCTCGCCAACGTCGTGATCGAGAACGGCACCGTCGTCTGGCGCGACGGCAAGGGGGGCGTCGAGCGGATCGAGCGGATCGCGGTCCGTGCGGCGGCGGAGAGCCTGCAGGGTCCGTTCCGCGCCACCGGCGAGATGATGGTCCGCGGCCGGCCGGCGACCCTCGACGCCGAGGCCGGGCGGCTCGACCCGGCCGCGACGACGCCGGTCCGCGTCGCGCTCGGCCTGAAGGAGGCCAAGGCCGGTGCCGTGGTCACGGCGACGCTGGGGCCGGAGGGGCCGGCGCGACGCATCGAGGGCAACGTCAAGGTCGAGGCCGAGAGCCTGGCCGGCCTCGCAGCCGCGCTCACCGGCGCCGCCGTCGGGCCCGCGAAGCCGCTCGCCGCCGACGTGACCTTCCGCCTCGAAGGCGACCGTGCCCAGGCCGATCCGGTCTCGCTCCGGATCGACGACACGACCTTCGCGGGCCGTGTCGCCGCGGCCCCCGGACGCGACGGCCGGACGGCGATCGAGGCGACCCTGTCCTCGCCCCGCCTCGACATCGACAAGTGGCGCCAGGCCGTCGCGGCGCCGGCGCCCGCACCGGCCTCCGCACCCACGCCGACACCGGCGCGCGGCGCGGCTCCGGCCGGCGGCGGCTTCGCCCTGCCGGCCGGCATCTCGGCCCGGGTCGACCTCGCGGTCGATGCGGTGGTGGCGCAGGGACAGACGATCCGGCAGGCGAAGCTCGTGGCGCGGCTGGCGGACGGCAAGCTGTCGCTCGAGCGCGCCGGCGCCGAACTGCCGGGTTCGACGACGGTCGCCCTGACGGGGACGCTGGCGGCGGTCCAGGGCCAGCCGCAGTTCGACGGCCGCCTGCAGGTCGATTCGCGCAGCCTCCGCGGGCTCCTCGCCGCCTACCGGGCGGTGCCCGAGGGCCTGCCCGCCGACCGTCTCGGCCGGGCTGCGCTGCAGGCGCGCATCAAGGCGACCCCAGCCCTGGTCGAGGTCGCGGACCTGGCGGCGACGGTCGATGCCACCAAGGCGACCGGCGGCGCCACGCTGCGCCTGCCGGCGGCGGGCGGCCGGCCGGCGATCGGCGCCCGGATCGTCGTCGACCGGCTCGACCTCGATCCCTGGCTGAAGCCCGCGCCGGGCGCCCGGCCCGGGTCCGCCGGCCCCGCCGCACCGGCAGCGGCCGGCGCCGGCCCCGCCGATCCGGGGATCGACCTCGACCTCGACCTCCGGGTCGGCCAGCTCGCCGTCGCCGGCAAGCAGGGCCGCGATCTGGTGCTGGCCGCCCAGCTCCAGGCGGGGACGCTGACGGTGCGGCAGGCCGGTGTCGGCGACTATGCCGGCGCGTCGGTGAAATTCGCCGGCACGGTCCGCAACCTCGGTCCGCAGGCGGTGCTCGACCTGTCGCTCGACGCCGGCGGCCGCGATCTCGGCCGGGTCCTGAGCCAGGGCGGGGTCGCCGCGCCGGCCCAGGCGCAGCAGCCCTTCAGCGTCACCGGCAAGGTCGCCGGGTCGGCGGCGAAGCTGTCGCTCGACCTCGCCGGCCGGCTCGGCGAGGGGCAGGCGAAGCTGACCGGGACGATCGAGCCGCCGCGCGGCCTGACCGGGGTGGCGCTCGCCATCGACGCCAGCCATCCAGCGACCGGACGGCTGCTGTCCCAGCTCTCCCCGGGCTACCGCGCGCGCGGCGGCGACATCGGGCCGTTCCGGCTGGCGGCCAGGACGCGCGCGGAAGGCGGGACGCTCTTCCTCGACGGCTTCCAGCTCGCTGCCGGCCCGGCGCGCCTGGAAGGGCCGCTGCGCATCGAGACGGGCGGGCCGCGGCCGAAGGTGATCGCCGACCTGACCGGCGGGGAACTCTCGGTCGATGCCTTCCTGCCGGTCGAGGAACGCGCCGACGCCGGCCCGCCGCCGCTGCGGCCGGGGGTGATGCTGGCGCAGGCGCGGCCGCGGCCGGCCGCCCCGGCACAGCCGCAGCCGCAGTCCCAGCCGTCCGCACCCGCCCGTCCGGCGGAGCGCTGGTCGCGGGCGCCGCTCGACCTCTCTGCCCTGACCACGGCCGATGCCGACGTCAAGCTGCGCGCCGCCAGCTTCCGCCAGGGCCGGTGGGTCGTGACCCAGCCCGACATCGTGCTGACGCTGGCCGACGGCACGCTGACGCTCGGCCGCTTCACCGGAGCGCTCTACGGCGGGACCGCCGAACTGAAGGGGCGGCTCGTCGCCCGCGGCGTTCCCAGCGCCCGCCTGGAGGTGAAGGCGCAGAACGTCAACCTCGGCCAGGCGATCGAGACCGGGCGCACCATCCGCCTCGTCGGCGGCCGGATGCAGGCCAACCTCGCGGTCGAGACGACGGGCCGCAGCCAGTGGGAGCTGGTGTCGGCGCTGGCCGGCCGCGGCGATCTCGACGTGCGCGACGGCGTGCTGCGCGGCCTCAACCTGTCGAAGGTCGCGAACTCGGTGGAGGCGACCGACCTGTCGAAGCTGCCGGACATCCTCGGGCTGGTGCAGGAACTGGGGAAGGACGGCGACACGCCGTTCTCGTCGCTGACCGCGACCTACCGCATCGAGAAGGGGGTGGTGCGCAGCGACGACGGCAAGCTCGCCGCCGCCGGCTTCGCGGCGACCGGCACCACCGTCACCAGCCTGCCGGCCTGGACGACCGACACCCGCATCGAGGCCCGGATCGCGACCAAGCCGGAGCCGGTGCCGGTGGGCGTGCGGCTGGAGGGGTCGATCGACGATCCGCGCAAGATCTTCGACACCAACGCCCTCCAG
>NZ_JAYSFE010000111.1:0-12710 GCF_041913585.1 Allostella sp. | reverse complement strand
CCGGGCTCGACCGCGTAGTCCAGCGTCCCGCCGGCGAGCACGGTGGCGCCCAGCACCGCGGCATCCTGGTAGATGCGGAGCGCGTCCTCGTCGCCGGTGCGCCCGGAGGCGAGCGTCACCCACCGGCCGGCACGGTCGCCCTTGGGGAAGGGCTTGGCGTCCCAGCGCGGCTGGACGCCGCGGCGGTCCGGCACGATCCAGATCTGGAACAACGTCGTCGGCACCTCCTCGACATTGTATTCGGCGTGCCGGATGCCGGTGCCGGCCGACATCACCTGCACGTCGCCGGCCTCGGTACGGCCGCGGTTGCCCAGGCTGTCCTCGTGGGTGATCGCGCCCGAGCGGACATAGGTGATGATCTCCATGTCGCGGTGCGGATGTGGCGGGAAGCCGGTGCCCGGCTGGATCTCGTCGTCGTTCCAGACGCGCAGCGCGCCGACGTTCATCCGCGCCGGGTCGTAGTACTCCCCGAACGAGAAATGGTGCCGCGCGTTGAGCCACTCGTTGCGGAAGCGGCCGAGCGAGGCGAAGGGGCGGCGTTCGATCATGGGTTCGGTCCTCCTTGCGGGCGATGGACGGTCCATCGATGTGAGGCGAATATGGCGCAGAACCAGGGCGGGCATAATCCGCCGCGACCGCATCGGATTAAATCGCTTTTGGAAACAATAATGGGTTGAACCCACGGATCGTTGCGCGCGTCGAAGGGGGCATAGCGTAAGGGGAGGGACCATGCTGCGATTTCTGGGGGCGTTCGCGGTTCTCGGCGCGGCGCTTGCGACCTGCACCCTGTCGGCCCAGCCGGCGCCGGCGGACGTCCAGCCGGTGATGCTGATCCTCGATGTTTCCGGCTCGATGAACCGGCCGATCGGAACGGTGCCGAAGATCGCGATCGCCAAGGACGTGGTGCGCGACCTCCTGGCCCGGTGGCCCGCAGGCCGGCCGGTCGGAATGACGCTCTACGGCCACCGCCGGCCGCGCGACTGCTCCGATATCGAGCAGGTCCGGGCGATCGGCCCGCTCGATGCCGGCGCGGCGGAGCGGATGCGGGGCATGGTCGCCGGCCTTGCGGCGCGCGGCGAGACGCCGATCGCGCGGACGCTGACCGGCGCCATCCCGGCCTTCGGCGGCCGCAAGGGGCGGATCATCCTCGTCACCGACGGGCGCGAGGAATGCGGCGGCGACGTCTGCGCCGCTGCCGCCGAACTGGCGCGCGCCGGCATCGACCTCACGGTCGACATCGTCGGCTTCGATCTCCGTCCGGAGGAGAAGGCGGCTCTGCAATGCGTCACCGAGCGCACCGGCGGGCGCTATTTCGACGCCGCCGACCGGGACGGGCTGGCGGCCGCCCTCGGCCGCGCCACCGCCGGACCCGATCTCGCCACGCTCGAAGTGACGGTCACCGAATCCGGGCGGCGGCCGACCGAGGCGGCGCGGGTGACGATCGAGGGCGGCACCCACACCGGGCTGGCGCTGACCGGCAATCCCGTCCGCTACCAGCTCGCGCCCGGCAGCTACCGGGTGACGGCGCAGGTGGCGAACGGTCCCGCCTCGGCGCCGGTCGAGGTCTCGCTCGCCAAGGGCGAACTCGTCCGCCGCACCATCGACATCGGCAGCGGTACCCTGGTGGTGGCGCTGGTCGCCGCCGACGGCCGGCCGATCCCGCGCGGGCCGCAGATCCAGCTGCGCGACGGCGACCGGCTGATCGCGGCCCTGAACGAGGAGCGGGCGCGGTTCCAGGCGCCGCCCGGCCGCTACACCGTGCGGGTGCAACTGACCACCGGGGCCTTCCAGGACCACGCCGTCGAGATCCGCGGCGGCGAGACGGTGGAGCGCCGGCTGACGGCCGAGATCGGCACGGTCGAGGTGACGGTGGGCGGGCGGTTCGCCGCCGGCCGTGGTCCCTTCCCCTATGTCGAGCTGCAGCAGGACGGCCGCTTCGTGACGGCACTGGCCGACAATCCGGCCCGCTTCACCCTCTTCGGCGGCCGCTACGCGGCGGGCGTGCGGATCGACGGGGCGCTGGTCGGCATGACGCCGGTCGAGGTGCGGGGCGGAACGGTGACCCCGGTCACGATCGCGGTGCCGTGACGGCGTAGGACGCGGCGAGGCCGGCGAGTTCGGCTGCCAGGAGCGGCCGCCATTCCGCCGGCCGCAGCAGTTCGGCGCCCGGCCCGAGCCAGCGCACCAGCTCGAAGACGAGGGCCGGGTCGGCCTCGCCATAGGTCATGACGACCCGGTCGCCGTCCGCGTCCGGCTCGAAGCGGGCGAAGCGGTAGAGCCAGTCGGCCTGCAGCCGGGCCGCCTGCGCCGCCGTCATGCGGACCGCGACCGGGCTGGAGCGTGCCCACTGCGCCATCGCCTCGCCGAGCCAGGTGCGGCCGAGGTGGCGGCGGACGTCGAACTCCGGGTCGCCGCGATACCGGAACGTGCTGGCGGCGATCTCGACCACCCGGTCGGCGCGCCAGAAGCGGCGGCGTCCATCCTCGCGCCGGCCGATCAGGTACCAGCGGTCGCGGTCCCAGATCACGCCCTCGGGCTCGGCCTCGATCTCGGCCGTCACCGTGCCGCGATAGGGCTGGCGGTAGCGGAGGCGCACCCGCGTCCGGTCGAGGATGGCGGCGACGAAGAGCTCGACCGCCCGGGCGGCCGTCGCCCCGGGTTCCCGGTCCTGGTCGGGCTCCGGATGGAAGAGGTCGGCCGCCGCCCGCTCGAAGCCGACGAGCCGCCGCGTTTCGGCCGCCAGCGACCGCAGGCGTGCCGGCAGTGCGGCCGCCAGCTTGCGCTCGGCGGCGTCGAGGGCGGCCGGGAACGGCGGAACCTTCAGGCCGCGCGCCAGCGCCAGCGCCAGCAGGCTGGCCACCGCCTCCTCGCGGGTGAAGGCGACCGGCGGCAGGAAATAGCCCTCGAGCAGCCGGTAGCCGCCGGCGGCGCCGCGCTCGGCATAGAGCGGCACTCCGGTCGCCGACAGCATCTCGACGTCGCGGTAGATGGTGCGGACGGAGACCTCGAAGCGCTGCGCCAGGCGCGGTGCCGTCACGGTGCCGCCGCCGCTCAGCAGCAGCAGGATGGCGAAGGCGCGCTCGATCCGGGTCATGGCGGCGAATGCTGACAGCGGCCGGGGTCGACTGACAATCGCAACCGCTGGAATCGGCGACAGCATACCTGACACGCCGCTGTCAGTTGCCGCCGCGTAGGCTCCCTGGCGTTGTCCAACCGAAGGAGAGCCTCCGATGCTCGACCATGTCTCGATCGGCGTCCGTGACGTCGCCCGCACCAAGGCCTTCTACGACGCGGCGCTGGCGCCGCTCGGCTATCGCTGCCTCTCCGAAGGCGCGGATTCGCTCGGCTACGGCGCCGGGCAGGTCGTGTTCTGGATTTCGCAGACCGACCATCCGGTGGCGGCCGACATGCGCTCGGGCCTGCATTTCTGCTTCTCCGCCCCGGACCGCGGGGCGGTCGACCGCTTCCATGCGGCGGCACTCGCCGCCGGCGGCAGCGACAACGGCCCGCCGGGACTGCGCCTGGACTATTCCGCCACCTACTATGCCGCCTTCGCCATCGACCCGGACGGCTACCGGGTCGAGGCCTATCACGGCGGCTGACCCGATGCGCCACGATGTCGTCTGGGAGCGTACCGGCCCGATGGGGCTGGAGCATCTGGCGCTCCATGTCGGCGAGGACGACATCCGCGCGGACGGACTTCTCGTGCTCGACCTCGGCGGCGACGTCGTGCGCGTCCGCTACGCGATCGACCTCGGGCGGGACTGGCGGACGCGTGCCGCCCGTCTCGCCCTCGACCGTGGCGGGCCGGTCGTGCGGCGGACGCTCGCCCGCCGGGGCGAGGCCTGGTCGGTCGACGGCGCGGCGCGCCCCGATCTCGCCGGCGCCTTCGACATCGACATCGCCGGCACGCCGTTCACCAACACCATGCCGCTGCGGCGGCTCGCGTTGGCGACCGGCGTGCCGGAGGCGATCCGCGTCGCCTATGTCGGACTGCCCGGTCTCGAGGTCGGCCTCGCCGAGCAGGAATACACCCGCCTCGGCGACGGCGCCGTCCGCTATCGCGGCCTCGGCACCGGGTTCGAGACGGTGATCGCGGCCGACGCGGCGGGACTCGTGGTCGACTATCCGCCGATCTGGCGGCGCCGGTAGGCCCGTCCCGCCGCGACGGTTGCGCGCTCGCTGGCGGAACCCGGGAAGAACGGATGGCGTTCGCACGTTGCCTTCCGGGCGGCCGGATCCAGGAGCGGGATGTCGAACGAACACGAGCTGCGTCACCATCTGCGCTACCGCACGCTGGCGGCGTTCCACCTGACGGCGGAGGCGCGCAGCGCCACCCGGGCGGCGGAACTCCTGGGCATCACGCAGCCGGCGGTCAGCCAGCTCCTGGCCGGGCTGGAACGGGCCGTCGGGTTCCCGCTCTTCGCCCGCGGTGCCGGACGCGGACTGGAGCCGACGCCGGAGGCCCGCGAACTGCTGGCCGACGTGCGCCGCGTCCTGGAATCGATGACGGCCCTGGAACGCTGCGTCCGCGCGATGACCGAGGTCGACGAGCCCGGTGCCGCCGGGCTGCGCCATGGCGGCGCGCCGAAATAGCCCCGAGGTGAACCGGCGGTTATCGAAACTCTGCCCGGAAGCGTGCATCCATCGATCTGACCCGCCGGTACAGAACCCTGGACGAGAATCGAGACGGGGGGCGGTGGTGGAGCTCGATCAGGTGCGACAGCAACTCCGGCAGCGAAACCTGGAAGCCTTCCGGATCGTCTGCGAGACGGGCAGCGTGACGCGGGCCGCGGAGCGGCTGCAATTGTCGCAGCCGGCGATCAGCCAGCTGATCGGGCGGCTGGAGCGCGCGTTCGGGTTCCGGCTGTTCGAGCGCGGCACCGGCCGCCGCCTGCAGCCCACGGCGCAGGCCCGGGCCATTTATCTCGACGCCTGCGCCACCCTCGAGGCCATGGCCCGCCTGGAGGCGACGGCGCTCGGGCTGATCCCGCCGCGGCCGCCGGCGGATGTCGATCCGACGCTGGCGCGCGAGTCCGCCTGCGCCTGACGGCCGGCAGGTCCCCCGGAGAGCGTCCGGACCTACCGGCCGGTATGGTGCCGCCGCCGATTGGGCCTATATTCCACGGCAGCATCATTCCACCGGAGCCATCTCCATGACCGCCTGCATCGTCGGCTGGGCCCACAGCAAGTTCGGCAAGCTGGAGGGCGAAACCCTCGAATCGCTCATCGTCCGCGTGGCCGCCGACGCTCTGGCCGACGCCGGCCTGTCGCCGGCGGACATCGACGCCATCTATGTCGGGCACATGAACGCCGGCTTCGTCCGCCAGGAGTTCCCGTCGTCGCTGGTCATGCAGGGCTCGGACCTGTTCCGGTTCAAGCCGGCGACCCGGGTCGAGAATGCCTGTGCCACCGGATCGGCCGCCATCCATCAGGGGCTGAACGCCATCGCCGCCCGCCGCGCCCGCCGGGTGCTGGCGATCGGGGTCGAGAAGATGACCGAGGTCACCGGACCGGCGGTGGGCGACATCCTCATCCGTGCCAGCTACCTGCCGGAGGAGGGCGATACCGAGGGCGGCTTCGCCGGCGTCTTCGGCCGGATCACCCAGGCCTATTTCCAGAAGCATGGCGACCAGTCGGACGCGCTGGCGCGGATTGCCGCCAAGAACCACAAGAACGGCGCCGTCAACCCGCTCGCCCAGATGCAGAAGGACCTCGGCTACGAGTTCTGCCGCACCATCTCCGACAAGAACCCGCTGGTCGCCGGGCCGCTGAAGCGCACCGACTGTTCGCTGGTCTCGGACGGCGCGGCGGCGGTCGTGCTGGCGGACGTCGACACCGCGCTCGCCATGCCGAAGGCGGTGGTCTTCCGCGCGGCCGAGCAGGTCAACGACTTCCTGCCGATGTCCAAGCGCGACATCACCCTGTTCGAGGGCTGCGAGGTCGCCTGGAAGAAGGCGCTCGCCGCCTCCCGCCTGACCCTCGACGACCTCGATCTGGTCGAGACCCACGACTGCTTCACCTCGGCCGAACTGCTCGAATACGAGGCGATGGGCCTGACGCCGCGCGGCCAGGGCGCGCGCGCGGTGCTCGAGGGCTGGACCGAAAAGGACGGCAAGCTGCCGGTCAACCCGTCGGGCGGCCTCAAGTCCAAGGGGCATCCGATCGGCGCGACCGGCGTCTCGATGCACGTCCTCGCGGCCCAGCAGGTGACCGGGACGGCCGGCGGCATCCAGGTCGAGGGCGCGAAGCTGGCCGGGGTCTTCAACATGGGCGGCGCCTGCGTCGCCAACTACGTCAGCATCCTGGAGCCGCTGCGATAGCGCGGCGCGGCGCCGGGGGCGGTCAGGCCGGCCGCCCCTCGCGGTAGCGGCCGAAGGTCGCGCGGGTGCCGGGGCCGAAGAGAACGACCTCGTACTCCTCGTGCCGGCCGCCCTCCATTCCAGGCGAGCCGGCCGGCATGCCCGGGACGGCGACCCCGGTCGCCGCCGGCCGCTCGGCCAGCAGGCGGCGGACGGCATCGGCCGGGACGTGCCCCTCGACGACATAGCGGCCGACGGTGGCGGTGTGGCAGGAGGCGAGGTCCTCGGGTACGCCGAGCCGCGCCTTGGCGGCATAGAGGTCGCCGGTCGTGACATCGACGCGGAAGCCCGCCTGCCGCATGTGCCCGATCCAGCCGTCGCAGCAGCCGCAGGACGGGTCCTTGAACACCTTCACCGCCGGCGGTTCGGCCGCGGCGGCGGGCCGGCCGGCGATCAGGGCCGCGGCGGCGGCCAGCAGTTCGCGTCGTCTCATGGGCGGGATTCCTTCGGTTGGCGCCGCGGCGCGGCCGGGGCGAAGCGCGCGGCTGGGGTGGCATGGCCGGGGGCGGCGGTCTCCGCCAGGTCGTCGAGGATCGGGCAGTCCGGCCGCTCGTCGCCGTGGCAGTGGCGGGCGAGATGTTCCAGCGTGCGCACCATCGCCTGCAGTTCGTCGATCCGGCGCCGCAGTTCGGCGATGTGGCCGACGGCGACCCGGCGGACGTCGGCCGAGGCCCGCGACCGGTCGCGCCACAGGGCGAGCAGGGCCGCGATCTCGTCGACGCCGAAGCCGAGGTCGCGGGCGCGCCGGACGAAGCGCAGGGCGTGGAGGTCGGCCGCGTCGTAGGTGCGGTAGCCGGCGGCCGTCCGTTCCGCCGGCGGGATCAGGCCGACCTCCTCGTAGTAGCGGATCATCTTGGCCGAGACGCCGGATCGCGCCGCCGCCTCGCCGATGGTGACGGCGCCCGTCACAGCCGCGTCCCCCGCAACCGCAGGGCGTTGCCGATGACGCTGACCGAGGACAGCGCCATGGCCGCGGCCGCCACCACCGGCGACAGCAGGATGCCGAAGGCGGGGTAGAGCACGCCGGCCGCGATCGGCACGCCGGCCGAGTTGTAGGCGAAGGCGAAGAAGAGGTTCTGGCGGATGTTGCGCATGACCGCACGCGACAGGCGCCGGGCGCGGACGATGCCGCCGAGGTCGCCCTCGAGCAGGGTGACGCCGGCGCTCTCCATGGCGACGTCGGTGCCCGTCCCCATGGCGATGCCGATGTCGGCGGCGGCGAGCGCCGGGGCATCGTTGACGCCATCGCCCGCCATCGCCACCACGCGGCCGGCCCGCCGCAGTTCCGCGACGACCTTGGCCTTGCGCTCCGGCGTCACCTCCGCCTCGATCTCGTCGATGCCGAGGCGCTGGCCGATGGCGGCCGCGGTGCGCGCATTGTCGCCGGTCAGCATGACGATGCGCACGCCTTCGGCCCGCAGGTCGGCGATGGCGCCGGGCGTCGACGCCTTGATCGGATCGGCGACGGCGACCGCTCCGAGGAGGCGCCCGCCGGCGGCGCAGAAGACGACGGTGGCGCCCTCGCCGCGCAGCCGGTCGGCGGCGGTCTGCAGCGGCGCGACGGCGATCCCAGCCTCGGCCAGGAAGGCCGCGCTGCCGATCCGCACGCGCGCCCCTTCGACCGTCGCCTCGGCGCCCTTGCCGGTCGGCGAGTCGAAGTCGGCGACGGCCGGCAGGGCGATGCCGCGCGCGGTCGCGGCGCGGACGATGGCCTCGCCGATCGGATGCTCGCTCGCCCGCTCGACGGCGGCTGCGAGGCGCAGCAGTTCGGCCTCGTCGACCCCGTCGGCCGGGACCAGCTCGGTGACGGCAGGGTGCCCCGCGGTGAGCGTGCCGGTCTTGTCCACGATCAGCGTGTCGACGCGCTCCATCCGCTCCAGCGCCTCGGCGTTGCGGATGAGGACGCCCGCCCGGGCGCCGCGGCCGACGCCGACCATGATCGACATCGGCGTCGCGAGGCCGAGGGCGCAGGGGCAGGCGATGATGAGCACCGCGACCGCGGCGACGAGGCCGTAGGAGAGGCGCGGTTCCGGCCCGAAGGCGGCCCAGGCGGCGAACGCGACGGCCGCGGTGGCGATCACCAGCGGCACGAACCAGCCCGAGACCTTGTCGGCGAGGCGCTGGATCGGGGCGCGGCTGCGCTGGGCCTCGGCCACCATCTGGACGATGCGCGCCAGGACCGTGTCGCGGCCGACCTTCTCGGCCTCCATGACGAAACCGCCGGGGCCGTTGACGGAGCCGGCGAGCAGGCGGTCGCCCGGCTCGCGGGTCACCGGCAGGGACTCGCCCGTGACCATCGACTCGTCGATGGCCGCCCGTCCTTCGACGACGCGCCCGTCGACCGGCACCTTCTCGCCCGGCCGCACCCGCAGCCGGTCGCCGGGGGCGACCATCTCGATCGCCACCTCCTCGTCCTGCCCGTCGGCACGCAGCCGCCGCGCGGTGCGCGGCGCGAGGTCGAGGAGGGCGCGGATCGCGCCGGACGTCTGGTCGCGCGCCCGGAGCTCCAGCACCTGGCCCAGCAGCACCAGCACGGTGATGACGGCGGCGGCCTCGAAATAGACCGCGACGACGCCGCCGTGGCCGCGGAAGGCGGGCGGGAAGAGGTCCGGTGCCAGGGTGGCGACGACGCTGTAGAGCCAGGCGACCCCGGTCCCGAGCGCGATCAGCGTGAACATGTTGAGGTTGCGCGTCACCAGCGACTGGGCGCCGCGCACGAAGAAGGGCCAGCCCGCCCACAGCACGACCGGCGTTGCGAACGCCATCTGCACCCAGGCCGAGGCCGCCGGCTCCAGCAGGTGGATGCCGGCCAGGTGCCCCCCCATCTCCAGCATGAAGACCGGGATGGTCAGCACGAGCCCGATCCACATCCGCCGCGTCATGTCGATCAGCTCGGGGTTCGGGCCGGCATCGGCGGAGGCCAGTTCCGGTTCCAGCGCCATGCCGCAGATCGGGCACGAGCCGGGGCCGATCTGCCGGACCTCGGGGTGCATCGGGCAGGTGTAGACGGTGCCGGCGGCGGCCGGAGGGGCTGCCGGCCGAGGCGACAGGTAGCGGCCCGGGTCCGCCTCGAACTTGGTGCGGCAGCCGGCGCTGCAGAAATAGTAGGTCTGGCCGCCGTGCTCCGTGCGGTGCTTGGCGGTCGCCGGATCGACCGTCATGCCGCAGACCGGGTCCTTGACCGCGGCCGCCGGGGCGGGTGCGAGGTACTTCGCCGGGTCCGCCTCGAACTTGGTGCGGCAGCCGGCGCTGCAGAAATAGTAGGTCTGGCCGCCGTGCTCCGTGCGGTGCTTGGCGGTCGCCGGATCGACCGTCATGCCGCAGACCGGGTCCTTCGCCTTCGCGCCGTGGCCGCCGCAGCAGGAATGTCCGTGGCCGTGGTCATGCCCGTGGTCATGCCCGTGGCCGTGGCCGCTTGGCGGGTGGTGGTTCGTGTGGCCGTGCGCCATCGCCGTCTCCAGCATCGGGGGTTCGCAGTCGGCCCCTCATGTAGTCCTTCCCATCATGGGAAGGTCAAGGGGCTTTCCGCGGCAGGGTGACGAGGACCCGGAAGCCCCCGCCCGGCGGATCGTCGAAGCGGATGGTGCCGCCATGGGCTTCGACGGCGGCGCGTGCCACCGTCAGGCCGAGGCCGCTCCCGGCGGGCGCGGATGCGGGGTCGCCGAGGCGGCGGAACGGCGTGAAGGCTTCGGCGCGTTCCGCGGGTGCGATGCCGGGGCCGGGATCGGCAATGGCGACGACGACGCCGCCGCCATCCGCCCGGACCGAGACGGAGGCCGCACCGCCATGCTTGACGGCATTGTCGACGAGGTTCGCGAGGGCGCGCTTCAGGAGGATCGGGCGGGCCGTCACGACAGCCGCGGCGCCGCTGCCATCCTCTTCGAGACGAGCCGGCCGTCCGGCGTCGGCCGCTTCGGAGACGACCGTCGCGACGAGCGCGGCGACGTCGACCGGTCGCGCCGGCTCGCCGCCGCCGTCGCCGCGCAGGAAGGCGAGGGCGCTGTCGACCATCGCCTCCATCTCGTCGAGGTCGGCGGCGATCGCGCGCTGCAGGTCCGGGTCCTCGACCAGTTCCGCCCGCAGGCGCAGGCGGGTGATCGGCGTCCGGAGGTCGTGGGAGACCGCGGCGAGCGTCTCGGTGCGCTCGGCCACCATGCGCTGCAGCCGCGCCTGCATGCGATTGAAGGCTGCGGCCGCCAGCCGCAGTTCGCGCGGTCCGGCCTCCGCCACGGGCGCCGCCGCCATGTCGCGACCGAGCCGGTCGGCCGCCGCCGCCAGCGTGCGCAGCGGCGCCGTCAGCCAGCGCACCAGCAGGATCGAGACGGCGAGGATGCCGAGCGCCATGACCGTGGTCGAGACGATCAGGCTCGCATGGTCGCCGGGCGGCCCGTGGCCGCCGGCCTCGTAGATCCAGATGCTGCCGACATGCGAGATGCCGAGCCCGACCATCAGGATGGCGATGACCCGGGCCGCGATCGAATCCGGCAGCGGCATCACAGCGTCTCCACGTCGGGCATGAAGAGGTAGCCGGCCCCGCGCACCGTCTTGACCAGCGGCTGGTCGCCCTGGCCCCGCTCCAGCTTGCGCCGGAGCCGGCTCACCTGGACGTCGATGCTGCGGTCGTGCGGGTCGCCGTGGCGGCCGGACTGCTCGAGCAGGAACTCGCGCGACAGCACCCGGTGGGGCCGGGCGGCGAAGGCGAGCAGGAGATCGTACTCGCCCGCCGTCAGCTCGACCACCGCGCCGTCCGGATCGAGCAGCTCGCGCCGGCGCGGGTCGAGCGTCCAGCCGGCGAAGGCGAGGCGGGAGCGGCCGGCGGATGCCGGGTCGCGCGTCCCGACGCGACGCAGGACCGCGCGGATGCGCGCCAGGAGTTCCCGCGGATTGAAGGGTTTGGCGAGATAGTCGTCGGCGCCCATCTCGAGCCCGAGGATGCGGTCGGTGTCGTCGCCGCGGGCCGTCACCATGATGATCGGCACGGCGGAGCGGGCGCGGACGCGGCGGCAGAGTTCGAGCCCGGAGACGCCCGGCAGCACGAGGTCGAGGACGACCAGGTCGGGCGCGTCGGCGGCCAGGGCGGCTTCCATGTCGGCGGCATCGCGGGCCGTCGTCACGGCGAAGCCGTTGCGGCCGAGGAACCCGGCCAGCAGGCGGCGGATCTCGCCGTCGTCGTCGACCACCAGGACGCGTGCCGCCGTCTCCCCGCCGCCGCTCATGGCGGCCAGTCTAGCACCGTCTCAGGGGACCTTCTCGATGCGGGTGATGGTCATGGCGCCGCCGCCGCGCTCGGCGGCGAAGCGTACCTTGTCGCCGGCGCGGACGGCCTGGAGCATCGCCGGGTCGGCCACCCGGAAGACCATCGTCATCGGCGGCATGTCCCATGCGGCGATCGGGCCGTGGCGGATCGTCATCTTGGCGGCGGCGGCGTCGATCCGGCGGACCTCGCCTTCGACCTCCACCGGCTGGGCGACGGCGCCGACGGCGGCGAGGAGCCCGGCCGCGAGCGCGACAGCGGGGAGGATTCGCATCGTCGGTTGCTCCGGTTACTTCACCGTGATGGTGCCGAACATCCCGGCTTCGCGATGGCCGGGGATGAGGCAGGAAAAGTCGAACTCGCCGGCACGGGTGAAGCGCCACAGGATCTCGCCGGACCGGCCCGGCGCCAGGCGCCGGGCGTTGGGGTCGTCGTGCTCCATCTCGGGGAACTTCTCCATCTCCTTGGCGTGGGCGAGGTTTTCCTCCAGCGTCGCCACCACCAGTTCGTGGTCGAGCGCGCCGCGGTTGCGGAGGACGAAGCGGATCTGTTCGCCCCGGCGCACGGCGATGCGGTCGGGCACGAAGGTCATCCGGCCGTCCGCTTCGCGCATCGTCACCTGGACGATGCGGGCGGGGCGGCGCGGGTCGCCCGGTTCGCCGTAGGCGCGTTCGTCGTGTCCATGGCCCGGCTTGTGGCCGGGGGACGCGGAGGCGGCCGCAGCCGCGAGCAGGGTGGCGGCGAAGACGGTCGGTCGCAGCATCGGGAAGGTCTCGCGGAGGGTCAATGGTGGCCGTGGCCGCCGGACGGGCGCGGCTTGACCGCGCGCACGGCCGGAGCCGACGACGGGGCGCTGCGGGCACGCCGCGGCGCATCGGTGGGCCCGGTCCATTCGTAGGCGACGGTGCCGGGCGGATGGCGATACCAGCCCGGGTCCCGGTAGTCGTCCCGTCCCAGCCCCTCGCGGACCTTGGCGACGGTGAACATGCCGCCCATCTCGATCGGGCCGAACGGGCCGGCGCCGGTCATCATCGGCAGGGTGTTGTCGGGCAGCGGCATCTCCATCTCGCCCATGTCGGCCATGCCGCGCTCGC
>NZ_JAYSFE010000110.1:0-16240 GCF_041913585.1 Allostella sp. | reverse complement strand
TGTGTTCCCCGCCCGCGCGGGGATGAACCGCTGCTGACGTCGAGCTACACGCCGAATGTCAGGTGTTCCCCGCCCGCGCGGGGATGAACCGCCCGTCGATCGCCTCGTCACCCTCTACGGCTCGTGTTCCCCGCCCGCGCGGGGATGAACCGGCCGTGTCGGCACTCATGTCGGCGATCGCCTCGTGTTCCCCGCCCGCGCGGGGATGAACCGCGGTGCGGTAGCCGCCATTGCCGTCCGGCACCGTGTTCCCCGCCCGCGCGGGGATGAACCGGAGCGCCAGCGGGTGCCGCCGGTGTCGGCGTTGTGTTCCCCGCCCGCGCGGGGATGAACCGGCCTGGGCGTCGTCGGGATCGGCGATCAGCGTGTGTTCCCCGCCCGCGCGGGGATGAACCAGCCCGTCGCCAATCGCGGTCGGCGATGCGGCGGTGTTCCCCGCCCGCGCGGGGATGAACCGCGGTACTTCACCGTCGAGGAGCACGAGCTCGAGTGTTCCCCGCCCGCGCGGGGATGAACCGGAGATCTCGGGCGTCAACGACAGCGCGCTCGGGAGTTCCCCGCCCGCGCGGGGATGAACCGGCTTCGAGCGCCGCCTCGGCCGTCGTCGTCGCGTGTTCCCCGCCCGCGCGGGGCTGTGCCTTCGTCGGCCGACCTTCGGAGGCGCCGGCGTCGGGCGGCTCCGCCCGCCCCTCCGGGCATGGCCGGAGACTTCCTGCCGGATCGGCCGGTGGCGGGAGGATGCCCGCCGCGGCTCGGCCCTGGACCGATTGTCCAATCCAACCGCGGCCCGGCGGGCCGTATCCATGCGCCCCGATCGAGGCAATGGACCAGGGGGAAGGATGCCGCTCGTATCGCAATGGCTCGCCGCCGTGTCGCGGTGGCTGGCGGCCCGGCCGCATCGGGTCACCATCGTCAACGTCGCGATGCTGTCGCTGCTGCTCGGGTTCGTGGACAGCGTCGCCGTCTTCCAGGCGGTCGGGGCCGGCGCCGTCGCCCTGGCGGCCGTCGGCTTCCTGCGGCGGGCGGGCCGCCGCACCTTCGATCGCCGCCGCGACCGCAGCCTCTACGCGCTCGTCCTGACCTGGGTGCCCGGCCTGCTCGCCACCGCCCTTGCGCTCGTCGGCGTCGCCGCCGCCCAGCCGTCGCGGGCGGCGGTCCATGTCCCGGCCGTCCTCCTCTTCGCGATCGAACTGGCGATGCTGGTCACCGCCTCGGCCGACCTCGGCGCGCCGGACCGCCCTGCCGTCGGAGCGGCCGACTGATGGACTTCCCCGTCTTCCATCTCGACCTCCTCGGCAACCGCTGGCTGGTCGCCACGATCGCCATCCTCCACGTCCTCATCAACCACGGCCTGGCCGTCGGCATGATGCCGCTCGTCGCCGCGATGGAGTGGTACGGCATCAAGACCCGGGACCCGCGATGGGACCGCCTCGCCCACCGCATCCTCTTCGTCGCCTTCCTCGTCACCACCACGGTCGGGGCGCTGACCGGCGTCGGCATCTGGCTCTCGGTCTCGCTCGTCAACCCCTACTCGATCGGCAGCCTGATCCGCGTCTTCTTCTGGGCATGGTTCACGGAGTGGCTCGTCTTCATCACCGAGGTCGGCCTGATCCTCGCCTACACCCTGAGCTGGAAGTCCTGGAGCGCGCGCGGCGCCCGGTGGAAGGCGCGCCACCTGCGGCTCGGCTTCGCGCTCGGCATCTTCTCGTGGGCGACGATGGCGATCATCGTCGCGATCCTCGGCTTCATGATGGACCCCGGCAACTGGCTGGCCGACCGGACCTTCTGGACCGGCGTGCTCAACCCGCTCTACCTGCCGCAGCTCGCCCTCCGGACGCCGCTCGCCGCCGCCATGGCCGGCATCGTCGCCATGTTCCTCATCCTCTTCCTCACGGCGCGGCGGGACGCGTTCCGGCTCGAGGCGCTGCGGGCCGTCGGCCTCTGGACGCTGGCCTTCGCGCCCTTCGTGCTCCTCGCCGGCGGGTGGTACTACGGCCGCGTTCCCGCGGCGATGCAGGCCAATCTCGGCGTCTCGCTGGCGACGCTGCAGTTCGCCGACTGGCAGGACCGGCTCCTCGAGATCGCCGCGCTCACCGTCGCCGCCATCCTGGTCGTCGCGCAGTTCGCCATCGTCCGGCCGAACCTGCTGCCGCGGCTGGCGCTCGTCCTGCCCTTCGTCGCCATCCTCTGGATGACCGGGCATTTCGAGCGCGTGCGCGAATTCGTCCGCAAGCCCTACGTCATCGGCCGCTACATGTATGCCAACGGTCTGCGGGTCGACGACTACGCCCTTCTCCAGCGCGACGGCATCCTCGCCCACACGACCTACTCCAACCCGCTGACGGAGGCCGAGACGGCGGGCCTGCCGGCGGGCCTCGCCGAAGCGGACCGGACGCGGCTTCTCGAGCGCATCCAGAAGGGCAAGGACGTCTTCATGGACGCCTGCTCGCGGTGCCACACGGGGCACGGCGTCAACGCCGTCGCGGGCCATCTCCAGCGCATGTTCGGCGACCAGCCCTGGACCCCGGAGCTGACCGCGCCCTACGTCGAGGGCATGCACCAGGCGCAGCCCTACATGCCGCCCTTCCCGGGCACGGCGGAGGAGCGGCTGCTGCTCGGCTTCTTCCTCGAGCATCTCCAGCGCAACCGCACCCCGATCGCCGGCGCGCAGACCGCAGGCGTCGCCGTCAACCGGGCGACCGCAGCCGCCCGCCCGCAGAAGGCCGCCGCCGAATGAACGCCGTCCCCGTCCCGCGCGACATCCCGCTGCCCTTGCCGGCGTCCGAACCGGTGCTGGTCGCGGTCCTCGTCGTCTTCTTCCTGGTCCACATCGTCTTCGTGAACTTCATGGTCGGGGGCGCGCTGCTCACCCTCTACTACGAGGTCCGCGGGCTGAGGGAGCCGCGCTACGACCGCCTGGCCCAGGCCGTCGCCGCGACGATCACCGCGAACAAGTCGCTCGCGGTGGTGCTCGGCATCGGTCCGCTGCTCGCGATCAACACCCTCTACACGGTCCATTTCTATACCGCCAACGCGCTGACCGGCGGCTTCTGGATCGGCATCGTCCCGCTCGTCGTCGCCGCGTTCGTGCTGACCTATGTCCACAAGTACTGCTGGACCCGGATGGAGCGGACCAAGGCCCTGCACGTCGCGCTGGCCGGCGCGGCCGCCCTGCTGTTCCTCTTCATCCCGCTGATCTTCCTGGCCAACGTCAACTTGATGCTGTTCCCCGAGCGCTGGACCGAGGTCGGCGGCTTCTTCTCCGCCCTCGCCCTGCCGAACGTCCTGCCGCGCTATCTCCACTTCGTGCTGGCCTGCCCGGCGATGACCGGGCTCTTCCTGGTGTGGCTGTTCCGCCGCGAGCCGGAGGCGGCGGTCGCCGCGACCGGCTTCACCCGGAGCGAGCTCGTGCGCGCGGCCTACCGCTGGGCGCTGTGGCCGACCGTGGCCCAGTTCGCCGTCGGCCCGCTGGCGCTGGCGACCCTGCCCGCAACCCGGGAGTCGCTGCAGGGGGCATGGGTGGCGTTTGCGGTGGCGACCTTGGTCGCGCTGGCGATGACCGGGCTCCTCTACCGCGAGACGCGGCGCGACGATGCGCGGATCGGCCGCAGCTTCGCTTCGATCTGCACCTTGATGCTGGTGGTCGTCGCGCTGATGGGGGTGGGCCGCCATCTCTACCGCGAGGCGGCGGTGGCGCCGCACCGCGACCTGGTCCGCGCCAAGACCGAGCGCTACCTGCAGGCGGTCGAGGACGCCAACCGGCGAGCGGGCCGCGACGGCGGCGACGCCGGCCGGACGCCATGATCCCCGGGTCGCTGCAGGCGGGGGACGGCGACCTGGCCCGCGGGATCGAGGCCGCCCGCGCCTGGCTGCGGCGGTGCCGCCGGCGGCCGATCGCGCGCCGGACGTTCCGCGCCGCGGCCGCCATGACCATGGTATGGCTGCCGCTCCTCTACCTCTGGCTGGCCTAGGGTCCGTGCAACGCGACACCGCCATTCCGACACCGGACGCGACCGACCGGAAGAACCTGCGTCTTCTGATCCAGCTCCGCTGGCTGGCCGTCGCGGGCCAGATCGCCACCATCCTCTTCGTGCAGTTCGTGCTCGGCATCGCACTGCCGGTGACGGCGATGCTGGCCGTCCTCGCCTTGCTGGTCGGGCTCAACGTCATGAGCCTGCTGCGCCATCGCCACCAGCCGCGGATATCGAAGGGCGAGCTGTTCCTCGAGCTCCTCTTCGACGTCGCGGCGCTGACGGTGCAGCTCTATCTCAGCGGCGGCGCCGCCAACCCGTTCATCTCGCTCTTCCTGCTGCAGGTGATCCTCGGCGCGGTGCTGCTCGAGCCATGGTCGAGCTGGGCGCTCGTCGCGACCACGAGCGGCGCCTTCGTCTGGCTGACCCAGAGCCATCGCGAACTCGCCCTGCCGCATGCCCACGGCGACGCGCTGTTCGGCCTCCATCTCCAGGGCATGTTCATCTGCTTCGTGCTGGCGGCGACCCTGCTCGTGCTCTTCGTCACGCGGATCCAGCGCAACCTGGAGGCTCGGGACCGGCATCTGGCCGAGCTCCGCCAGCGCGCGGCGGAGGAGGACCACATCGTCCGCATGGGCCTCCTCGCGTCGGGCGCCGCGCACGAGCTCGGCACCCCGCTGGCGACGCTGTCCGTCATCCTCGGCGACTGGCAGCGCATGGCGAAGTTCCGCTCGGACCCGGAGGTCGCCGAGGAGATCGCGGAGATGCAGGAGCAGGTCACGCGCTGCAAGACGATCGTGTCCGGCATCCTGATGTCGGCGGGGGATGCGCGGGGCGAGGGCACGGTCCGCACGAGCGCCCGGACGTTCCTCGACGAAACCGTCGGCGAATGGCGGCGCAGCCGCAGCCCCGCCGCGCTCGAGTACGACGCGAGCCTGCTGCCGAACCTCGCCATGGTCTGCGACGCCGCCCTGAAGCAGGTCGTCTTCAACGTTCTCGACAACGCGCTGGAGGCGTCGCCGGACTGGGTCGGCGTCACCGCCCGGCACGAGGGCGACCGGCTCCTCGTCACCGTCGCCGATTCGGGCGCCGGATTTGCCGCCGACATGCTGGCCGGGATCGGCAAGCCCTACCGCACGACCAAGCGCCGCCCCGGCGGCGGGCTCGGCCTGTTCCTGGTGGTGAACGTCGTCCGCAAGCTGGGCGGCGCGGTCGAGGCGCGGAACCGGGATGCGGGCGGGGCGAGCGTGACCCTGTGCCTGCCGCTCGGGGCAGCGGCGGAGGCGCGCGGTGAATGACGACCGCCGGCTGCTGATCGTCGAGGACGACCCCGCCTTCGCGCGGGCGCTGCGCCGGTCCTTCGAGCGGCGCGGGTTCGCGGTCGCCCACTGCGACGGCGTCGACGGGATCGAGGCCGCGCTGGCGGATTGCCGGCCGCGCTACGCCGTCGTCGACCTCAAACTGGCGAGCGGGTCCGGGCTGGACTGCGTCCGCATCCTCCACGCCCGGTCGGCGGCGATGCGGATCGTCGTCCTGACCGGCTTCGCCAGCATCGCCACCGCCGTCGAGGCGATCAAGCTGGGCGCCTGCCACTACCTGCCGAAGCCGTCCAACACCAGCGACATCCTCGCCGCCTTCGCCAGGGCGAACGGGGACCCCGGCGTGCCGGTAACCCAGCGCCCGACCTCGATCAAGAACCTCGAGTGGGAGCGCATCCACGAGACACTGGCCGAGACCGGCTTCAACATCTCCGAAACCGCCCGGCGGCTGGGAATGCACCGCCGCACGCTCGCGCGGAAACTGGGCAAGCAGCGGGTGAAATAGGCCGTCGCGAGCGGGCTTTCCGGCGCGGCGCTGGTTGCGGCGCTCTTCGGGCCCCAGACAGCGGAACGCCCCGGCCTTTCGGCTCGGGGCGTTCGTGAACTATCGGAGGTTGCGGGGACGCACAACGGCCTTTGGCGAACACGCATGGCGGTCCCTTGAGCGATCCGCGACAGGCAAGGGGAGGACGCCGACTCGCCGGGTAGGTCCTTGCTCGAGCTAGCGCCGCCTGGCGCAATTCGTCAGATCGAGAGGTCGACGCGCCAGCACTGACAGACGTCTTGTCTCGGGTCGAGGGGCATGACCGAACGCGCGAATTGTCGATAGCGCCTGAAGACGGGGTTGCCTGTTCGACGAACTCGCCCGCCGCGCTGGTGGCGGCTACGGTGCGCGCCGTGGCACTGTCCTCGACCATGACACCGATCCCTGACCTGTCGTTCGCCAGCGCCATGGACCTGCTGCAGGGTTATACTGCCGGTTCGCTCGATCCTGTGGCGGTCACAGAGCACTACCTCGCTCGCATCGCCGCCCACAACCGGGCGCTGAATGCATTCTGCCACGTCGATGCCGACGGCGCCCTGAGTGCCGCGCGGGCGTCCGCCAAGCGCTGGCGAGAGGGCACGCCATGCGGTCCGCTGGATGGCGTGCCGGCGACAATCAAGGACTTCTTCGAGGTCGCAGGCATGCCGACCCGCCGCGGGTCCCGCCTGTTGGCTGATGCCCCGCCCGCTGCGATCGACGCCCCGGCCGTGGCGCGATTGCGCGAGGCGGGCGCGGTCCTGCTGGGCAAGACGACGACCACCGAGTTCGGCCACAAGGCGTCCGGCGTCTCGCCCCTGACGGGCGTGACGCGCAACCCGCTCGACCCAGCCTGGAGTTCCGGTGGTTCGTCCTGCGGAGCGGGGGTGGCAACGGCGGCCGGGCTGGCCCCGCTCAATCTCGGAAGCGACGCCGCGGGATCCATCCGTATCCCTGCGGCCTTCTGCGGCGTCTATGGCCACAAGCCGAGCGGAGGCTTGGTGCCGGCCTTTCCGCCCAGCGCCTTCGGTCATGCCGCCGTTCTGGGACCGATGACGCGGACGGTGGCCGACGGGCGGCTGATGCTGCGGGTGATGGCCCGGCCGAACGGCCAGCGCATGGCGGACGATGTCCAGCCGCGCGAGGCCCGCCACCTGCGCCTGGTGGCCGCGACCGGTGTCAACGACTGCCGGGCGACGGGCGAAGCACTCGACCGGTTCGAGGCCGGCCTCGCCACGCTGGCTGCCGCCGGCGCCCGGATCGAGCGGCGGGAAATCCGGATCGAGGACCTGCTGCCGCGCTTCCTCGCCCTGTGGCATGTCTTCGTCGCGACCGCGACCCGCCTGATCCCGGACCCGGACATGACGCGGGTGGAACCGACCATGGCGGCGATGATCCGGCGGGGCCGCACGATCGGCGCCGTCGAGTTCAATGCCGCGACCGTGTTCTTCGCCGAGACGGCCGTCATGCTGGAGGGGTTGATCGGCGACGCCCATGCACTGCTGCTGCCGACCCTGCCATTCGGCCCGTTCGGATCGGCGGAGGAGCATCCGGGCGAGCCGCCGCCGGAGGGCTGGCTCGCCTGGGGCCAGACCTGCTGGCTGTTCAATGCGACCATGATGCCGGCCAGCAGCGTCCCCTATGCGCGCCTGGCCGACGGGCGACCGCTCGGCCTTCAGGTCGTCGGCCATCGCTGGTCGGACGCGCGTGGATGGGCCGACGAACGGGTGATGGCGGTGGCCGAGATCGCGTCGCGCCTGCTGCCGTTTCCGGCGGCGGACACCGTCAGGTGACGACCGAGCGCAGCGTCAGGTAGCGGTCCTTCACGGCCTCGTCGGCGGCGAACTCGGCGGCCGACCCCTCATAGACCGTACGGCCGAGATCGATGATGGTGTGCCGGTCGCCGAGCTTCATGCAGACGGCGAGATTCTGCTCCACCAGCAGGATTGCCGTACCCTGGTCGCGGATGCGCCGGAAGGTGTCCACCAGCTCGTTGACGATGACCGGGGCCAGCCCCTCCGTCGGCTCGTCCAGTAGCAGCAGGCGCGGGCCGGAGACGAGCGCCCGAGCGATCGCCAGCATCTGCTGCTCGCCGCCCGACAGGCGGCTGCCCAGGTTGCGCCGGCGCTCCTGCAGGCGCGGGAAGAGCTGGAACACATCCTCGATCTGCCACGGCGACTTTCGGTCGGCCGCGATCTCCAGGTTCTCCCGCACACTGAGGAGCGAGAAGATCCCGCGATGCTCGGGCACCATCGCGAGGCCCAGGCGGGCGATCGCGTGGGTCGGCAGGCCGGCCAGATCCTGACCCATGAACGCGACCCGACCGCCGGTCGGCGGCAGCAGGCGCATGATGGCGCGCAAGGTCGTCGTCTTGCCCGCGCCATTGCGGCCCAGCAGCGTGACGAGTTCGCCCGCCTCCACATTCAGCGATACGCCCTGGAGGATGTGACTCTTCCCGTAGTGGGCATTGAGGCCGTTGACCGTCAGCATCACGCCACCTCGCCCAGATACGCCATCTGCACCCGGCGGTCGGCGCGGATCATATCGGGCGGCCCCTCGACCAGAACTTCGCCCTGGAACATGACCGTAATGGTGTCGCTGATGCCCATGACGATCGCCATGTTGTGCTCGATCAGGACGACCGTGCAGGTCTGAGCGGTCTCGCGGATGAGCCGGCGGACGGCATCGATGTCGTCGATCCCCATGCCGGCCGTGGGCTCGTCCAGGAATACGAGCTGTGGCCGGGCAGCCAGGGCCAGGCCGATCTCCAGCCGGCGCTGCTGACCGTGCGACAGCTCGGCCGACTTGCGCTCCGCTACGTCGCCCAGGCTGAGAAAGGCCAGCAATTCCTCGGCCCGGACGACGGCCGGCGCCAGGCTGCGGTCGCGCGACAGCATGCCCAGCAGGCCCAGCCCCAGCTTTCGCTGGCAGGCGAGCGCCAGGCTCTGACGAACGGTCATGGACGCGAACAGGCTGGTCACCTGGAAGGACCGGCCGATGCCCAGCACCGTGCGCCGGTGCATGGGCAGGCGGGTGATGTCGCGGCCGGCGAAAGACACGCTGCCGGACGACGGCATCACCCGCCCTGTCAGCGCGTTGAACAGCGTCGTCTTGCCCGCGCCATTGGGGCCGATGATCGAATGGATCTTGCCCGGCACCAGATCCAGCGAGACGTCGCGGACGGCGACGAAGTCGCCGAACTTCACGGTCAGGTCGCGGACCTCGAGAATCGCCGTCATGAGCGGCCGTCCTGGCGGGTGAACCTCTTGAGCACGGCCTCGACGCCGCTCCACGCACCGCCGCGGAGCAGCAGCACGACGGCGATGAGGGTCACCCCCACCCCGAACAGCCAGCGCGGCCAGATCGAAGACAGCACGTCGGCCGCGACGTTGTAGACGAGCGCGCCCAGGAAGGCTCCGTAGAACGAGCCCGTACCGCCCAGGATCGCCATGATGACGATGCGCTCGCTCATCTCGAACTCGATGTTGTTCAGCGGCACATAGCCGATGAACATGGCGTGCAGCGCACCGGCCAGCCCTGTCACGGCCCCGGCCACGACGAACGTCGCCCACTTGTACTGTAGGACGTTGAAGCCCAGCGCCTCGGCCCGGAGATCGTTCTCGCGCAATGCCACGACAACGGCACCGAACGGGCTGCGCGCGACGCGTCCCAGCACGGTGAAGACCAAGCAGAACACGGCCGCCGTGACGATATAGAAGGTACCGGGCGTGGCGAGCGCACTCACCGTGTAGCCCGCCAGGACGAGTGCCGGCCGCGGCACGTCGGTCAGGCCGTTCTCGCCGCCGGTCAGATGCCCGAAGGCCAGGACGAGAAAATAGGCCACCTGCGAGAAGGCCAGCGTCAGCATGACGAAATAGACGCCGCGCTTGCGGATGGCGAAGAGACCGACGAACCCGGCCAGGATGGCCCCCGAGAGCGCGCCGGTCAGCAGGGCCGGCAGCAATGTCAGCCCCAGTCCGGTCATGGCAAACGCCGTCAGGTACGAGCCGCCGCCGAAGAAGACGCTCTGACCGAACGACATCAGCCCTGCATAGCCCAGCAGGAGCGTGCAGCCGGAAACGGCGATCGCGAAGATCAGCACCTCGGTCGCCAGCGAGACCGACGGCAGGGCAAAGCGGAGTGCGACCGAGATGGCGATCAGGGCGGCGAGGTCGCGGATGGCGGGCGGCATGGCTATGCCCGGCCGAACAGGCCGTAGGGCCGCAGGAGGATCACCGCCAGCATGGTGACATAGATCATCAGGCGGGCGCCCTCGGGCCAGATGCTGCTCATCAGGCTCTGGACGATGCCGATCATCAACCCGCCGGCGAGAGCCCCGGTGAAGTTTCCGAGGCCGCCGATGACCACCACGACGAAGGCGATCGCCAACGCCTCGAAGCTCATGAAGGGCTCGACGCCGCGCAGGGGGGCGGCGATCGTGCCGGCCACGGCGGCCAGCCAGGCAGCCCCGGCGAAGGTGAAGCCGAACAGGCGAAAGGTGTCGACACCCAGCAGCGACAGCATTTCTGGTGCCTCGCTGCCCGCCCGCAGCAGTGCGCCAATACGGCTTCGCTCCATCATCAGCCACAGGCCGCCGGCCAGCACCGCCGCCACGGCGATCACGAACAGGCGATAGGTGGGGTAGACGAAGTCGCCGAGGACGACGATGCCGTCCAGCCCGGTCGGGATCGGCACATGCTGGGGCACCGGCCCCCAGATGGCCATCACCGTCTCCTGAAACATCAGCGCGATGCCGACCGTGACCAGGATGTGGGCGTCGTGGGACATGTGATAGATGCGGTGGAACAGGATCCGGTCGAGCACCCAGGCGAGCGCGGCCACCACCAGCGGCGACACCAGCAACGCCAGCCAGAAGCTGTCGAAGAGCTGGATCAGATAGAAGGCGAGATAAGCGCCCACCAGGTAGAAGGCGCCATGCGCGAAGTTGACGAAGCGCAGGATGCCGAAGATGATCGTCAGCCCGACGGCGATCAGGAAGTAGATCATCCCGATGCCGATGCCGTTCAGGGTCTGGAGCAGATAGACGTGCATCGGGCTGGGCGGCTGGGTTGGGTGGCGTTCGTCGATGGGCGTGACTGCGAGATGGCGGGAGGAGCCTCTGCCCCTCCCGCCCTCTGTCGTCAGGCCATCTTGCAGCCGGTCTTTTCGAGCGGCAGGAACGACTTACCGCTGGAGATGATGTCGGCGAAGTTCTCGCCGTCCTTCATCGCCGACCGTGCCTTGCCGATCGCCAGGTAGTAGTCCTTGATGACTTGGTGGTCGCCGGCCCGGATCGTCTCGTCGCCGGTGATACCCTCGTAGGTCATGCCCTCCATGGCAGCGATGATCTTGGCCGGTTCGATGTCGTTGGCCTTGTTCATGCCCTCAAGCAGCATCTGGACGATCGCGTAGCCGACCGCGACCAGGTAAGTCGGGGTCTCGTTCAGCTTCTCCTTCACCAGCTGGCGGAGGCGGCGGTTGCCCGGGGCGTCAACCTCGTGCCAGTACTGTAGGCCGAAATAGACGCCCTCGATGACGTTCGACCCCAGTGCCTGGAATTGGTCGAGCCCGGTCGACCAGGGCACCACGATCTTCATGTTGCGCTTGGCGCCGAAGCTGACGGCCTGGCGGAGGACGTCGGCCGTCTGGTTGCCGAAATTCAGGATGCAGAGGACATCCGGCTTCTGCGCGATCGCCGCCGTGATGTAGCCGGAGAATTCCTTCTCGGCCAGCGAGTGGTAGCTGTTGCCGGCATGTTCCAGGCCCTTCTCGGCCAGCACCGCCTTGGTGTTGCGCAGCAGGGCCTCGCCGAAGACGTACTGGCCGGTGATCGTGTACCAGCGCTTGGCGCCGGGGTTCAGTTCGATCATTGGCCGGACCGTCTGTTCGATCGCGCCGTAGGTCGCGACCGGCCAGCGGAACGTGGATCGGTTGCAGTCGGGCCCGGTGATCTCGTCCGCTCCGCCCTGGTTGGTGTAGATGCCGCCCGCCTTGTGCACCTCCTTCGAGATGGCCAGCGCCATCGAGGAGATGGTGGCGCCGATGAAGTGGCGGATCTTCATCTGCTCGATCGCCTCCTGGACCTTCCGGACCGCCTTGCCGGGATCCCCCTGGTCGTCGAGCAGGACGTAGTTCAGCGCGGCGCCGCCGGCCTTGCCATAAGTATCAACCGCCAGCTTGGAGCCGCGGTTGGCCAGCACCGCCGCACTCGCGAAGGGACCGGTCGAGGAATAGACCGCACCGATGTCGATCCGGTCGGCGGCGAATCCGGAGCGGATGAAGCCCGGCAGCGGCAGAGCGGCGGCGCCCGCGGCAGCCGCCAGTTGGATGAAGCGTCGGCGTTGCATTGAGCCCTCCCTCATGAACCAGCGCCTCCGGCGGAGGTCCGAACTCCGATTTCACAAAAGTGAAAGCGATGCTACATTTGCTGAAAATTTCCGTCAATCGCCAGGAGCACGCGTCATGGGTTCGAATAGCCAGGCTCTGAAGAGCGTGGACTTGAATGGCAAGGTCGCGATCATCACGGGCGCCAGCAGCGGCCTCGGTCTCGCATGCGCCGAAGCCCTGGCCGGCGAGGGCGTCCGCCTGGCGCTGGGCGGGCGGCGGGCCGACCGGCTGGAGGCGTTTGCCGCGCGCGTTCCCGGCACCCGCACGCTGGCCGGCGACATCACCGATCCAGCCGCGATCGACGCGCTGTTCGCCCTGGCGGAGGAGGCGTTCGGATCCATCGACATCGTCTTCAACAATGCCGGCTACATGACCTCCGGCCCGATCGAGGAGATCGACATCGACCGGGTGGCCGCCATGGTGCGGATCAATGTCGAGGCCGCCTATCGCGTGATGTACACGGCGATGAAGCGCTTCCGCCGCGCCGGGACGGGCCATCTCGTCAACACCTCCAGCATCCTCGGCCTGAAGGTCGGTCTGGAAAGCGGCGCCTATGCCGGCACCAAGTTCGCGATCGAGGCGCTGGCCGAGGCGCTGCGGATGGAGGTGGCGCGCAGCGACATCCGCATCACCAACCTGCAGCCGGGCCTCATCGCCACGGAACTGCATCGCGAGTACGAGGTCCCGATCGCCAAGCAGCGCAGCATCGACCACCCGCTGCAGCCGGCCGACGTCGCCCAGGCTCTGCTGTTCGCCCTGAAGCAGCCGCCCCATGTGCGCGTGCCCGCAATCCTGATCTCGCCCGGCGAGTCCGCGCTGTGAAGACAGGACCGGAGCCCAGACGCGGGATCGTCGCCGGACCGCCCGGCGCAACATGGCCGGCCGCCGGCATCGCCGGGCCGTTGCTGTTCCTGGGCAGCCACACGCCGCATCGGCCGGATACGGGCGAGGTCGTCGCCGGCTCGGCCGAACTGCCGGCGGACGCGCTTCGCGCCGTGGCGACCGGCGCCGCCTTCGTCGACATCCGCGCCGACCGCTTCACCGCGCAGACGTGGCAGTGCCTGCGCAACCTGGAGGCGACCCTGGCCGCGGCCGGAGCCACGCTGGCCCATCTGGCTCTGCTACGGGTCGTCCTCCGCCGGTCCGAGGACGGGCCGTTCCTGGCCCGCACCCTGGCAGCCCTGCTGCCGGTTCCGTTGCCGGCAGTCGACGTCATGGTTTGCGCCACGCCGGGCAGCGACCCCGCCATCGACATCGTCCTGGATGGTGTCGCTACCCATGGCGGCAGCGCCGCGCCCGAGAAGCTGACGCTGCCGGAACTGGCCGGCCTGACGCAGCCCTACGCGACCCTGGCAAGGGCGGGCGGCCTCGTCTTCACCTCGAACCTGCCGGGCATCGATCCGGGAACGGGCGCGGCTCCGGAACGATCCTCGGATCTCCCGCCCGAGTTCCGCAGCCTGGTGGAGGCATGCCGGCCGGCCGACCGCGAGATCGAGCGTTTCCTGGTCCAACAGGCGGTTATGTGGCGCAACCTGCGCCGCCTCCTCGATCTCGCCGGCATCGCGCCGGCCGACGTGCTCTACCACAATGCCTGGCTGCTGCGGTCGATGCAGTTCCTGGCCTATGGCTCGGTGGCTCGCGCGCTGGGGCGGGACTTCGACGGCTTTGCCCTGTCCTGCTTCCCCGTGACCGCCCTTCCAGGCACCGCCAGCCTGTGGACCGGTCGCCTCGTGACACGCGATCCTGCCGGCGCCATGGCAAAGCGGGTGGTGGGCGAGCCGCACGCCCTGTCGCGCTCCTATCACGGCATCGTCCAGGCGGGTCCCGTCGTCATGACCGCGGGCGAGGTGCCGATCGACCTTGCGGTGCCGCGCCTGATCGAAGGCCCGCGGCACCTGTCGGCGGCTGTCCGTGGCATCGCCACCGGCCGCAGCGACCGTGCCGGCCCGGCCGCGGCACAGGCCGCGCATGTCTATGGCCTGCTGGCCGAGGGCCTGGACCAGTACGGCACCGGGTTGGGACAGGTCGTCCACCAGACCATATATCTGGCCGACCTCGCCGACACGGCGACGGTGCTGCTGGTTGCCCTGTCGATGTTCGGTGGCGCCCTTCCGGCCACCTCGATCGTGCCGGTGCTGGGAGCGACGGCCTATGACGGCGCCCTGATCGAGATCGAGGTGACGGCCGCGGCCGGACCCGCCTGACCGCCGCAACCGAGGCCTGGGTCGCACGGGGACGGGAAAGAGAGGCGACGGGCGTGAAGCAGGACGTCAAGGAACGGGCCGCACCCGACAGCATGGTGCCCGACGCGGGGGTGCCCGCGGCCGCGGAAACCGAGGCGATGGTGCCGCCCGTGCCGGGGATCGGCGCCCATCTGCGCCGCATCCGCAAGGAGCGCGGCTATCCGCTGACGCGCCTGGCGGAGGCGGCCGGCGTCTCCATCGGCCTGATCAGCCAGATCGAGCGCGGCCTGACCTCGCCGTCGGTGCGCTCCTTGCGCCAGATCTGCGGCGCCCTGGGGCTGCCGCTCAGCAGCGTCTTCCAGACGACCGAACTGCCGCAGCCGACCGACGGCGGCCGCGTGATCCGGCCGGTCGCACGCCGTATCCTCGACCTATCCTACAAGGGCGTCATCAAGCAGATGCTGACCCCGGCCGATCCCAGCACGCTGGAGATGATGTTCGTCCACGTCGCCCCCGGCGGCAGTTCGGGTCCGGACTACTACACCCATCGCGGCATCGAGTGCGGCATGGTGATGGCGGGGCAACTGGAACTCTGGGTCGATCAGGAGCGCCACCTGCTGGAGCAGAACGACAGCTTCCGCTTCCACAGCGACATCCCCCACCGCTTCGCCAACCCGGGCCGGATCGAAGCGGTGGTTCTGTGGGTGACGTCGACCGTCGGCGCCTAGTCCCGCGGCGGTCGGACCCGCCATGCACACACGCGGTCGCCGGCCCTAAAAATGGTCGCCCCTGTTTAGCGTATCGGACTACCCTAACTCAACCGTGAGGCGCAGCTCCGCAACCTGGAAACCGACATGGCGCTCGATCTGATCACAGCCCCTCCCCCCGGCGGGGCCAGTCCGGCGCTCGAGATCGATGCCGACATCGCGTCCAGCTTCACCTATGCCTCATACCAGAATGCCATTCCGATGCTCCGGTCGGTTGCGATCGTGTGCTCGGGGACCGGCATCGTCCAGAACTGCACGCTGGATCTGGCATCGACCCCGCCGTTTCTGCGCCCGAAGCGATGGACGATCGACCGGCTCGTCGCCGGAGACACGGTGCCGCTGGTCGACCGCAAGGTCGAACTCGATGCGCAGTACCTAGCCGGGCTGAACGAGGCCGAGCGGGGAGAGATTTCCCTGAGCCTGTCGGTCGGAGACACGCTGCGCGTCGAGAAGCGGATCCCGGTGCGGCTCCTCGCCCGGGACGAATGGGGCGGGGTCACCGACATGGCCCAGCTGCTGCCCGCCTTCGTGATGCCGAACGACCCGGCCGTCGCCGCCATCCTGCGCAGCGCGGCCGACCGGCTGGCCGAGCATGGGCATGCGAGCGGGCTCGACGGCTACCAGAGCGGCAGCCCGCAGCGTGCCTTCCTGCTGGCAGCGGCGATCTATTCGGCGATAGCGGGTCTCGCCATCCACTATGCCGAACCGCCTGCCAGCTTCGAGGAGCGGGGGCAGAAGGTCCGCCGCCCGGCGACGATCGCCGGCGACCGGCTGGGCACCTGCCTCGACACCGGCCTGCTGTTCGCCGCGGCGCTGGAAGCGGTGGGCCTTCATCCGGTGGTCTTCCTGTTCCGGGGCCACGCGGCCGCGGGCGTGTGGCTGGCGGGACGAACACACTGTCCAGCGGCGCTGCCGGCCGGGGCGCTGCACTACGCCAGGGCTCCGCGCCCCGGCCTCTTGCCACAAACGACGACAACGGTTCAGATTGACGGTCCCCCGGTTTTTCCTCCGGTCGGAACGAGAGCTTCCGCACCTCATTGACGGTCCCCCGGTTTTTCCTCCGGTCGGAACGAGAGCTTCCGCACCTCATCGG
>NZ_JAYSFE010000109.1:0-16468 GCF_041913585.1 Allostella sp. | reverse complement strand
CTAGCGGCGGCGGACATAGACGTGGACCTGGGGGTCGTGCAGGCCCGACTGGGTGCGGCCATAGGTCCGCACCTGGTCGGCGGCGAGGCCCATCGTGCGCATCGACTTCGCCACCTTGTCGGCGTAGCCGGCGGCGCGCTTGGCGTTCATCTTGCCGTCGCGCGAGGTCACGGCGACGACGTCGAAGCGGATGCCGGCATCGCGGTCGACCGCCACCTTGAGCGCCTCGTACAGGGGCTGCTCATAGGCGGGATCGGGCTGGTCGAAGCGGATGGCGACGAAGGGGCGACGGCCGTCGACGCTGGTCGGCTTGAAGCCGGCCGCGGGGGTCGCCACCGGCTTTGCCGCGGCGGGCGCGGCGGCAACGGCGGGAGCGGGCGCGGCGGCGGGCGGAGCGGCGGCGGTCGCAGCCGGGGGAGGGGCGGCCGTCGTGGCAGCGGCGGCGGGTGCCGCGACGGGCCGCGGCGCCGGCCGGCCGGCCGCCGGCTCGGCCCGCGGCGCGGCGGTGCCGGCGCGGACCGCCGCCAGCAGGGTGTCCGACCGGCGGCGCTCGGTTGCCAGCCAGTCGCTCTGGCCGCGGATCTCGGCGGCGAGTTCGTCCCCGGTCTTGTCGAGGGCGGCCGCCGTCTCCGACAGCCCGGCCTGGACCTGACGCGCCTTGGCGGTCTCCTCGGCACTGGCGCCGCCGACGCTGGACAGGCCGCGCGCGGTGTCGGCGAGGAAGCGGCCGCGCGCCCGGTCGGCGCCGAGGTCGGCATCGAGGGCCCGCATCCGCGCCACCGCCTCGTCGACGCGGGCCAGGTGGCTGCGCGCCTCGGTCCATTGGGCGAGGAGCTTGGGGTCGAGCGCGGCGGCGCCGCCCTGGAGGCGCTCGGCGATGTCCTGCACGGTCCCGTTGTAGGCCGCGGTCTCGGCCGCCGCCTGGCCCTTGAGGCGGTCGACGGCCGCTCGGCGCTCGCGTTCGGTCTGGCGCAGCCGCGCGAGGTCGCCCTCCAGCGCCGCTGCCCGCTCGCCGACGAAGCTCCGTCCCGCCTCCGCCCTCGGCGCATCCGGCTTGTTCGAGCCGCCGAAGACGCTCGTCACCTGCTCGACGGTGCTGCAGCCGGAGGCGAGGACGAGGACCAGCGACATCGGGGCGATCCAGGAACGGCCGGGGACGGTCATCACGGCTTCACCTTCTTGGCGACGGGGTTGCCCCGAGCGAATATAGGCAGCGGCGGCGGAACACAACGCCCCTATCGGACTGCCGCGATGCGGAAAAACCCCTGGCCGCCCGGGGTACGGCGCCCGATAGTGGCAAACGCCCGTTCCCCAGGAGGTCGTTCCGATGGCGTTGGCTCTGGTTTCGCGCGCGTCCGATCGCATGACGGAGGCGGAATGGCAGGCGCGGGTCGAA
Source organism: Allostella sp. (assembly GCF_041913585.1). Classification (NCBI taxonomy): domain Bacteria; kingdom Pseudomonadati; phylum Pseudomonadota; class Alphaproteobacteria; order Rhodospirillales; family Allostellaceae; genus Allostella; species Allostella sp. The sequence continues at coordinate 15,072 of NZ_JAYSFE010000109.1, read as the reverse complement.
CTCGCCGCCTGCTACCGCCTGGTGCATCATTTCGGCTGGTCGGACCTGACCGCGACCCACATCTCGGTGCGCGTGCCCGGGCCGGAGCACCATTTCCTCCTGAACCCCTACGGCTCGCTCTTCGAGGAGATCACCGCCTCCTCGCTGGTCAAGGTCGACCTCGACGGCCGCGTCATCGATCCGCCCGGCGCCGAGGTGATCCCGGCCGGCTTCGTCATCCACTCCGCCATCCACATGGCGGTGCCGGAACTCGCCTGCGTCCTGCACACCCATACGGCCGCCGGCTGCGCCGTCGCGACGCAGCGCGACGGCCTCCTGCCCAACACCCAGCACAGCCTCCTGATCTACGATTCGGTCGCCTATCACGACTTCGAGGGGGCAGCGACGGAGCTCGAGGAGCGCGAGCGCATCGTCGCCGATCTCGGCGACAAGCGGGTGCTGATCCTGCGCAACCACGGGCTCCTGACGGTCGGCCGGACGATCGGGGAGGCCTTCATCTGGATGTACCGCGCCGAGCGCGCCTGCCGGATGCAGCTCGCCTTCCAGGGCGCGGGCGTGCCGGGCTATCTGCTGCCCGATGCGGTGGTCGAGAAGACGATCGAGCAGGGCCGGAAGATCGCGAACAACAACCGCCACCCGGTCGGCTCGCGGGAATGGCCGGCGATGCTGCGGCTCGTCGAGCGGATCGCCCCCGACTACAAGAACTGAGCGCGCCGGCACGCCTCCTGGCCTTCGGGGCGGTCGGGAGATGCCACCGCCGGGAGCACCACCCTGCGTCCGTTCCGGGCCGATCCCTCGGGGGACGCCGGAGCGGGCCGCCGTGTGATAGGCTCCGCCGCGACCGGCGCATCCGGCGCCGCGGCGGGAGGACGGCCATGGACGGGACACGCGAGATCGGGTCAGCGTTGCGCGAGCAGATCGGCGAGGCGGAATGGGCGCTCCGCGTCCAGCTCGCGGCCTGCTACCGCATCATCGACCATCTCGGCTGGACGGAGCTGATCTGGAGCCACACGACCGTTCGCGTGCCCGGGCCGGAGCATCACTTCCTCATCAATCCCTACGGCCTGCGCTACGACGAGGTGACGGCGTCCAACCTCGTGAAGATCGACCTCGACGGCAAGCCGGTCGGGCCGACCGCCCATCTGGTGAACCCGGCCGGCTTCGTCATCCACAGCGCCATCCATCGCGTCCGCGAGGATGCGAAATGCGTGATGCACACCCACACGGTCGCGGGCATGGCGGTGGCCGCGCAGGCCGGCGGCGTGCTCCCGGTCAGCATGTACGCGCTGGGTTTCGACGGCCAGGTCGCCTATCACGATTTCGAGGGACCGAGCCTCGACCTCGGCGAGCGCGACCGGCTGGCCGCCAACCTCGGGAACCGGAACCTGCTCGTCCTGCGCACCCACGGGCTGCTGACCTGCGGCCGCAGCATTCCGGAGGCCTTCGTCTACATGTATCGGCTGCAGCGCGCCTGCGAGATCCAGCTCGCGGCGCAGGCGGGGGGCGGACCGCTGATCGTGCCGCCGGAGGCGGTGCGGCGCGCCAGCGTCGAGAACACCGCGCAGTTCCTGGCGACCGGCGGCGTCGCCACCTTCGGCGAACTCGAGTTCGATGCGCTGGTACGGCTGATGGACCGCAAGGACCCGAGCTTCCGCACCTGAGACCGGCAATGGGCAGGACCGCGAAGGGGCCCGCGGACGAGAACTTCCCGGTCGGATCGTGGCTGCTGGCGCGCGACCGGCGCCCGCACGTCGCGGCCTTCTATGCGTTCGCCCGGACGGCCGACGACGTGGCCGACGATCCGGACCTGCCGGCCGCGGCGAAGCTCGACCGTCTCGACCGGATGGCGGCCGCCCTGGTCGACGGCGGCGACGGCGACGTCGGCGACCGGCTGCGGCGCAGCCTCGCGGCGGCGGGCGTGCCGGCGGCCCACGCACTCGATCTCCTCGACGCCTTCCGCCAGGACGCCCGCCAGGCGCGCCATCCCGACTGGGCCTCGTTGATGGCCTATTGCGACCGCTCGGCGGCGCCGGTCGGCAGGTTCCTTCTCGATCTCCACGGCGAGGCGCGGGCGCGGTGGCCCGCGGCGGATGCCTTGTGTGCCGCGCTCCAGGTGCTGAACCACCTGCAGGACCTGGGCGCCGACCGCCGGCGGCTCGACCGCGTCTACCTGCCGCAGGACTGGCTCGTCGCCGCCGGCGCCGGCGACCGCGACCTCGACCGGCTGGCCTGCACTCCGGCGCTCCGCCGGGTGGTCGACCGCTGTCTCGACGGCGTGGACGGGCTGCTGCGGCGGTCCCGGCCGCTCGCTGCCGGACTGGCGGACCGGCGGCTCGCAGCCGAGGCGGCGGTCATCCAGTGCATCGCCGAGCGCCTGTCGCGGGCCCTCCGCGCGGGCGACCCGCTGGCCCGGCCCGTGCGCCTGGGGCGCGGGGCCTATGGCGTCGCACTGCTGGTCGGGCTCGGCCGCGCCTTCGGCGATCGCGCGTTCCGCCGCGGTGTCGCCGGCGCGGCCGCGCGCCCCGCCGGTCCATGAGCGACGCCGCCGTCCTCGCCGTCGTCCGCGGCTCCGGCAGTTCGTTCTACTGGGCGATGCGCCTGCTGCCGCGCGAGCGGCGGCGGGCGATGTTCGCCATCTACGCCTTCTGCCGCATCGTCGACGACATCGCCGACGGGCCGCTGCCGGTGCCAGACAAGCTGGCCGGGCTCGCCCATTGGCGGCGCCAGATCGAGCGCCTGTTCGCGCCGGGCGCTGCCTTGCCCGACGAGCCGGTGGCGCGCGCGCTGGTCGGCCCGATCCACCGCTTCGACCTCGCCCGCACCGACTTCCTCGCCGTCATCGACGGCATGGAGACGGACGCGGCGCAACCGGTCGTGGCGCCGGGCTGGAGCGAGCTTCGGCAGTATTGCGGTCAGGTCGCGGGGGCGGTCGGTCTCCTCTCCGTGCGCGTGTTCGGGATGCCGGAGCGGGCCGCGCGCCCGCTCTCGGTCGCGCTCGGCGAGGCGGTCCAGCTGACCAACATCCTGCGGGACGTCGCCGACGACGCGCGCGACGGCCGGCTCTACCTGCCGCGGGAGGAACTCGCCCGCGCCGGCCTGCCGCCCGGCCCGCCGGCGGCGGTGCTGCGCGACCCGCGGCTCGCCGCGGCCTGCGAGGCGGTGGCCGCGGTCGCCCGCGAGCGCTTCGAGGCCGCGGTCGCGATGCTGGCCGGGCTGCCGCGGCAGCCGGCGCGGCCGGCACGCATCATGCTGGCCGTCTATCGCCGGCTGCTCGATCGGATGTGCACCCGCGGCTTCCGGTGTCTGGAGCCGCGCGTGCGGCTCGCGGCGGGCGAGCGGCTGTGGATCGCGCTGCGCCACACCTGGTTCTGAGCGGCGGGGCACCGCAGGGATGACGCTGCACGTCGTGGGGGCGGGGCTCGCGGGGCTGGCGGCCGCCGTCGATGCCGTCGGCCGCGGGCGCGCCGTCCGGCTCTACGAGGCGGCGGGTCAGGCCGGCGGCCGCTGCCGCAGCTTCTTCGACCCGACGCTGGGATGCACGGTCGACAACGGCAATCACCTGATGCTGAGCGGCAATCACGCCGTCCGGCGCTTCGCCCGGCGGATCGGCAGCGAGGGGGAACTGGCGATCGCACCGACAGCCCGGTTCGATTTCGTCGATCGCGGCGACGGCCGGCGCTGGTGCCTCGATCTCGGCGCCGGACGGTTCCCCTGGTGGCTGCTGGATGGCCGGCGGCGGGTGCCCCGGACCATCGCGTGGGACTATCTGGCGCTCGCCCGCCTGATGCTGGCCGGCGAGGGCGCGACGGTGGCGGCCGTCGTCGGCGAAGACCATCCGCTCTACGAGCCGCTCGTGGTGCCGCTCGCGATCGCCGTGCTGAACACCCAGCCGACCGAGGGTTCGGCGGCGCTCCTCGGGCGCGTCCTGCGCGAGACGGTTCTGGCCGGCGGCGGCGCCTGCCGCCCGATGCTCGCCCGGCGCTGCCTCGACGCCGCCTTCGCCGACCCCGCCCTGGCATGGCTCGCCGGGCGCTCGGTCCATCCCCGCCTGCACCACCGGCTGCGGGGGCTCGAGTTCGCCGCCGGGCGGGTGGCGGCGCTGCGCTTCGCCGAGGCGACGGTGCCGCTCGGGTCGCACGACGCGGTCGTCCTGGCGGTGCCGCCCTGGGCGGCCGGCGAACTGGTCCCGGGCCTGGCCGTGCCGACGGAGACCCGCGCCATCCTCAACGCCCACTTCCGCGTCGTCGGCGCACCGCCGCCGCCGCCGGCGCCGCTCGGCATCGTCGGCGGCCTGGCGGAATGGGTGTTCGTGCGCGGCGACGTCGTTTCGACGACGACCAGCGCCGCCGATGCCGGGATGGAGGCCGATGCCGACCTGCTCGCCGGGCGCCTGTGGGCGGACGCGGCCTTCGCGCTCGGGCTGGCGGGACCGGTGCCGCCGGTGCGGCTGGTCAAGGAGCGGCGGGCGACCATCGCCCAGACGCCGGCCACGGCGGCGCGCCGTCCGCCGCCCTGGACGGCGTGGCCGAACCTCTTCCTCGCCGGCGACTGGGTCGACGGGCCGCTGCCGGCGACGATCGAGGCGGCGATCCGCTCGGGCGAGCGGGCGGCCGAACTCGCCTGCGGGGTCGAGGGGGCCGAGCCCGGCTAGACGATGCGCGGCGCCAGTTCGCGCATGAGGTCGAGCCACGGCGGCATGCAGCGCGCGAGGTCGTAGCGGGCGATCGCGGTTTCCCGCGCCGCCTGCGCGAGATAGGCGAAGGCCGGCGGGTCGCGCAGCACGTCGACGACGCGGGCGGCGAGGTCGTTGGGGTCGGCGGTATTGGCGAGCAGGCCGTTGTAGCCGTGCTCGATCACTTCCTCGACCGCGGGATTGCGCGCGCCGACGATGACGGCGCCCAGCGACATCGCCTCGATCAGCGACCAGGAGAGCACGAAGGGGCGCGAGGAATAGACATGCGCCGTCGTCACCTGCATCAGGCGGATGAAGTCGGCATAGCGGATGCGGCCGAGGAAATGGACGCGCGGGTCGTTGAGGCCCATGTCGCGCACCAGCGCCGCCCGGTGGCTGCCGCCGCCTTCCGGGTCCGGCCCGTACTGGGCGCGGTCGCCGCCGACGATGACGACCCTGGCGTCCGGCACCTGGCCGAGGATGCGCGGCACGGCATAGAGGAATTCCGGGAAGCCGCGGATCGGCTCCAGCCCGCGGGCGACGTAGGTCACCACCTTGTCGCGCGCCGACAGCATGGTGAGGTCCGGCAACTCGAAACGCGCCAGCGGGTCGGGGTGCAGCCGGCGCGTGTCGACCCCGTCATGAATGACGCGGATCATCGGCTGGTGGGCGGCCGGGAAGGTCGAGCGCTGCCAGTGGGTCGGCGAGACGCCGGCCGCGGCCTGGTCGAGGGCGGCCTGCAGGTGCCATGTCGCCATTGCGTCCGCAGTCGTCCCGGCGCCGCGGAAGAACTCGCAGTAGGCGATCATCGGCACGTCGGGAAAGACCTCGCGCAGCGGCAGGACGCCGCCCCAGCCCGCATGGGCGATGACGAGGCGCGGCTCGAACCCGGAATCGGCGAGTTGGCGCAGCTTGCGGCCGGCGGCGCGCGCGTGGCCCAGCAGGTTGGCGACCGGCTGCAGCGCCCGGTCCCCCGGCGTGCCGACCGTGTCCGGCCGGTAGAACTGCTTGTCGACGATGGTGAAGGCGGAATTGTCCTGGACCGCGAGGAACGTGCTGCGCGGGCGCACGCGCGGGGCCAGATGCTGGATCAGGTTGAGGAACTGCCCGGGAACGCTGTGGTGAATGTAGAGGATCGACATCCGTCCTCGGCGCGCTCCGGCAATGGGGAAGGAATTGGACCCTGCACCGGGCCTCGGCGGATTTCTACCTCGGATTCGTTATCATCGGGAGAGGGGATGACGCAGGCGCATGACGGAAGGATTGCCGCAGCCGCCGCGCGGCCTACGCCGGGCCGAGCCGGCCCGGCGCGATCCATCCTTCAATTGAAGGATGCGATGTCCCGCACGCCATAAGAATATGATCGCAGGGATTTTCGTTCCGATCTGCAATGGCCGATCTCACGGACAGCGTGCCTCGACGGGCTGATCGGACAGATCTATGCCGCCGCCGACGGCAGCGCCGCCTGGGCCGAGGCGATCGAGGCGCGGCGAGTCGCCTTCGTGGCAAAGTGCGACATCCTGCACGGGGGCGAGGAGGATGGGCAGTACGTCATGATCGGGCGGACGCACCTCCCGCACGAGGTGATGCGGCCCTATGCCGAATACTGGCACGTCCATGATCCGTGGATGAGCGCCGCCGCCCGGCATCCGGCCGGGCGTGCCTACAGCGGCCGGACGCTCGTGCCCTTCGCCGACATGCGGCGGTCGGCCTTCTGTGCGGAATGGATGGGACCGGTGCTCGGTACCGGCCCGACGCTCCGCCTGCTGCAGGCGACCGGCCGCGACGGCCATGACCGCCGGCATCTGGAAGCGATGCAGCGCCGTCTGCCCCATGGCGACCCTTGCGGCCGGCATCCGGCCGGAGGAGATCGCCGCGGCCCGCGGGGTCCGGGTGTCGACGGTGCGAACCCAGGTGGCGCAGATCTTCGCCAAGACCGGCACCGCCGGCCAGGCCGCGTTCGTCCGGCTGGCGGCATCCCTGGCGCCGCTCGCGCAGCGGTGAGGCGGCATCGCGGGCCGTTCCCGGAGGATATTCCGACGGCGAAATCCATCCCGGTGTCGGCGAGGTCGAGGGCCTTCGCCACCAGGTTCTCGTCCTCGATGGTCACGGTCGGCAGCCCGGCGAAGTCGCGGGGTGGGCCTCGCGCGCGGTCGGCGCTCGGCCAGGCGACATCCCCTCGGGGCTCGACAAGCCGGGCCGGGTGCTGGCAGAGAAGGGCGTTCCCCGATCCCGCCATCTCCTGACCAAGGTTGTCGGTGCCTGTGCATTCCGAGGCCGGCCGACCGGCCCTCATCCTCGCGTCCTCCTCGCCGCGCCGGCTCGACCTGCTGCGCCAGGTTGGGCTGGTCCCCGACCGCGTCGACCCGGCCGATATCGACGAGACCCCGCTCCGCGGCGAGTTGCCGGCGGGCCATGCCGTGCGGCTGGCGCGGGCCAAGGCGGCGGCGGTCGCCGTCCGCCATCCGGGCGCCTGGGTGCTGGCGGCCGACACCGTCGTCGCCTGCGGCCGCCGCATCCTGCCCAAAGCCGACGACGAGGCAACGGCGCGGCGCTGCCTCGAGCTGCTGTCGGGCCGTCGCCACCGCGTCCATGGCGGCATCGCGCTCATGGGCCCGGACGGCCGGCTGACCCATCGCCACGTCGAGACCGCGGTCCTCTTCAAGCAGCTCACGGCCGCGGAGATCGCCGGCTATCTCGCCCACGGGGAATGGCGCGGCAAGGCGGGCGGCTACGCCATCCAGGGCCGGGCGGCGCTCTTCGTGCGCGGCATTGTCGGCTCCTACCCCAATGTCGTCGGCCTCGCGCTCTTCGAGACGGCGGCGATGCTGCGCGGGCGCGGCTTCCCGCTCGAGCCATGACGGCGGCAATCGACCGCATCCTCGTCGACCATGTCCCGGGGGAGACCCGAGCGGCGATAATGGCCGGCGGCCGTCTCGTCGACCTCCACATCCGCCGCGGCGATCCGGCGCATGGGCCGGGCGCGATCCATCTCGGCCGCGTCGCCCAGGTGGTCGCCGGCTTCGACGGCGCCTTCGTCGATATCGGGCTCGAGCAGGCGGCCTTCCTGCGCCTGTCCGACGCGGCGCAGCCGCCCGCTCCGGGCGACCTGCTCGTCGTCCAGGTCGTGCGCGCGGCCGGCGGTGAGATGGGGCTGGGCGTCACCGCCCGGCCGCGCCTCGCCGGCCGGCTGCTCGACTGGACGCCCGGCCGGCCGGGCCTGCGCCCCGCCCGCGGCGCACCGCTGCCGCCGGGGGTGGCGCTGGCGGACGGCGAGGGGGCGGAGCTGAAGTGCCAGGCCGAGGCGGAGGCGGTCGCGGCCGAGATCGCGGCGCTGCGGGCGGAATGGGCGGCGCTGCTGCAGCGGGCGGGCGCGGCCAGCGCCCCCGCGCCGCTGGCGCCGCCGCCGGAGCCCTGGGTGGCGGCGCTGCTCGCCGCCGGCGCCGACGTCCGTTTCGCCGACCGCAGGTCGTGGCAGGCGGCGACGGCCCTGGTGCGGCAGCGATGGCCCGACCTCGCCCAGCGCCTCGTCCTCGATCCCGCCGGCTGGCGGCTCTTCGACGAGGCCGGCGTCGAGGAGCAGATCGCGGCCGCGCTCGCGCGCCGGGTTCCCCTGCCGGGCGGCGGCGAACTCGTGATCGACGAGGTCGAGGCGGCGACGCTGGTCGACGTCGATGCCGGCCCGTCGCGGGCGGCGCCGGGGGCGATCAACCGCAAGGCCGTGCCGGCACTGGCCGCCCAGCTTCGCCTGCGCGCCATCGGCGGCCAGATCCTGGTCGACTTCGTGCGCGAGGGCGGCGCCAAGTCGCGCGAGGCCCTGGCGGCGGCGCTGCGTGCCGCCGTCACGGGCGATCCCGATCCGGTCGAGATCGCCGGCTGGTCGCGTCTGGGGCTGCTGGAGATGACGCGGCGGCGGTCGCGGCCGTCGCTGGCGAGCCTCCTGTCGGCGCCGTCCCGGGCCGAGCCGTCGTCGCTCGCCCGCGGCTATGATGCGCTGCGGGCCGCCGCCCGGGCCGCGGCAGGGCCGGCGGTGGCGGCCGTGGTGGTCGCGGCCGGCCGCGAGGTCGAGACCGTGCTGCGCGGCCCGCTGGCGGCCGATCTGTCGCGGCTGGCCGAGCAGGCGGGCGTCGCCATCCGCGTCGAGCCGGCGCCGGCGCTGGGCGACCGCGACTTCCATGCCACGGCCGGCCGCCCGTGAGGAAGGAGCCATCGATGCCCGAACCGACCGCCTGCCCGATCTGCGGCCGCCCGGTGACGGCGGCGCACCGTCCGTTCTGTTCGGCCCGGTGCCGCCAGGTCGACCTCGGCCGCTGGCTGGGCGAGACCTATCGCATCCCGGCCGTCGAAACCGACGAGTCCGACGAGCCAGGGCCGGATGAGGCGGAGCCCGCTCCGGACGGCCCGACCCGCGGATGACGCGGGGCGGCAGCGCCTTCCGGGCCGCCCCGGAATCGAGCGCGTCGGTGCTGGACAGGCCGGGCGAACTTCCCTATAAGCCCCGTCTCGCGCCGGGCACTCGCCCCGGCCCCGGTGCCCAGGTAGCTCAGTTGGTAGAGCAGCGGACTGAAAATCCGCGTGTCGGTGGTTCAAATCCGCCCCTGGGCACCATTTTTCCCCTTGGTTTTCAGCTACTAGCCCCCGCCCCCTAGTAGGGGCGCTTGGTGGTCTTCCATCGGGGTCCGCACGGTTCTTCATCATCCGTTCTCATCCTGTTTTCTCCTCCCACGCGGCGACCGCCTTCTGGGCCGATAGCTTGCGCTTGGCGTCACGCGAATAGGTGCTCGGCCATGGTCGTCGACCGCTGGCCCAGGTAGGCCGTGATCGTCGCCGTGTCGAAGCCGAGTTCGGCCAGGACCGTGCCAGTCGTGTGCCGCAGCCCGTTGAAGGTCAGGCCGTCGCCGATCTCGCCTTTCGGATTCAGGTGGCGCAGGAGCCGGAAGAACGACGCCGGGAAACCTGAGCCGGTGTAGGGTTTGCCGCCCTCGCCGATCGCGACCACCGGCGACGGCTGCGCGTGAGACTAAGAACCTCGCGCAGGCACGGAACCACTGTATCTGGACTACGTGACGGCGAGCGAATCTCCCTGGCGCAGGCGGGGGACGAGTCCAGGAGCGACTGCGGCATGGATGCCATTGCTGGCCGCTGCCAGAACGGCCTCAATCTCGGCGTACGACCTTGGCCGGCTTGCGCGCAGCGCCACCGTCCGCGGTCTGTCCCGGGCCGAAACTGTCGTTTGGCTTGAATACGGCAGTTCATCTTTCCAATATTCGACATAGGTAATTTCGGACTAGGTTAACCATCTTCGTGCAATGTACAGCTAAAAAAAGCTTTAAGCGCATTGAATACGCCTAATCTATTTCCATCAAAATATCCGGGAGTATTTGGTGATGACACGACGACCGCCGCGGCTAGTCAGGGATCTCGATGACGATCCTCCAACGGTCGCCGAATACTTAGAGGCATTGCAGCAGGTGTGGCCGACGCGTCGGAATCCGGACGAGGATTTGGCCATGCTCCGGGCGCAGGTGTTGCGGGGTGGGCGGATCACGGCGGCAGAATTGGCCGACGACATGGGCTATTCGAATTTCATAGCTGCCAACGGGCGGTATGGCCGCCTCGGGCACGCGATCGCTGACGCCCTCGGAATCGGCGCCGGTCGAGAGGGCGGCTGGTACGGTGCCATAAGCCTGTCCTGGAGTGTCCGCGAGCACCGCGGCGGTCGGACAGGGTTTGTCTGGGAGCTACGACCGACATTCGAACGCGCGCTTCAGCAGTTTCCTCCAACGCGCGGGATATACGATCGTGTCCAGCTGCCCGTTTCGGTTGTGACTAACGCGGACGTGCCGGAGGAAGATGTGTTAGCGGCATTGGACGACGATTTCACGCTGGCGGCCAAGGAGGGTGGTTGCCGGGTCGCAAGTCGGACCATCCGGATCCGCTCGGCGTTGGTGGCGCAACAATTTGTCGCCGACCGCGAAGGCAGGGGTACGTTCGTCTGCGACGAGTGCGGGTTCGATCCGGAACCGCTTGCGCGCAAGGCGGAGATACCCGTGCGATCCTTGATGGACGTCCACCATCGTGACCCGCTGGCCGAGGGGCGACGCCTGACGACCTGTAACGACTTCGAGCTGTTGTGTCCGACCTGTCATCGGCTTCGGCACGCTGTAATGCGGACCGTCGCCAACCGAGCGGAGAATGGCGGCTGATAGGCTGGTCGTTGCCAGCATTGCACGTTGCGTTCTTGCGCGCTTGACGATACGGACCCGATGCTGGCGGAGGTCGCCCTGAGGTTGGATGAAGTAGTCAGGGACTACGTCAACCGATGCTCTAGGGGCGTCGCGGCAGGGCTATGAAGGCAAGCGCAGCAGTCCTGGTTGGAGCGTCTTCGCTGTTGGGGCTGCGCGCGCCGGCACCTGAATCGGCAGGTGTTGTGGCGCTGGAGGCGCTGGACAGCGGGCGTTTCCTGAACCAGAAGCGCGGCGCCGAACCACTGATCGGCCTCGTGCCTTTGGCGCGTCTTCGGGCATCCGTCAGGAGTTGCTGGGGGAGTCTCTCTCCACCCCTGGGCGCCTCCTCGCCCGCCACCTGATTGTGTATTCGGCGCAGGTGACAGCAGCGCCGCCTCCGGCTAGCGTCGCGGTGTCGTCGTTCGTCGACAGAGCCAGCCCCGACCGCGGATTCCGCCATGACCATCGCCGATACCGAACTGCTCGCCCGTCTGGGCGGGGACCAGCCGCTCGACGCCGACCTGACGGCGGCGCGCGACGCCTTGCTGGCACGGCAGGCGGCGATCGGGGATGCGCGCTTCGCCGGGGCCGTCGGCGGCACGGTCGAGATCCTGCGCGACCGGGCGGGCGTGCCGCACGTCTTCGCCGGCAACCGGGCAGACCTCTGGTACGGGGTCGGCGTCGCCATGGCCCAGGACCGGCTGTGGCAGATGGACCGGCTGCGGCGCCGGGCCCTCGGCCGCCAGGCCGAGGTCTTGGGGCCGAAGTACTTGGCGAGCGACATCGCCCATCGCACCGTCGGCATCGACCGCATCGCCGCATGGCAGCCGGCCCGCATCGACGGCGAGACCCATGCGGCGGTGGCGGCCTTCGTCGCCGGCATCAACCGCCAGATCGACCGCTTCGGCGCCGACCTGCCGATCGAGTTCCGCCTGCTCGGCTACCGGCCGGAACCGTTCACCGTCGGCTGCGTGGTGGCGATCGCCCGCGGCATCTGGTGGTCGCTCAACGGCCGCATCGACCGGCTGATGGCGGCCGAGGCCGCGCGTTTCCTGCCGGAGGCGGTGCGCCAGGCGTACCTGACGCCGGAAGGGTCGGAGAACCTGGTGCTGCCCGACGGCGGCTCGCTCGCCGCCGGCAGCGACGACCAGACCGGCAGCAACAACTGGGCGGTCGCGGGCGGGCACGCGCCGCACGGCAAGGCGCTGCTGGCGGGCGATCCGCACCAGCCCTTCTGGGTCCCGTCCTCCTGGTACGAGTACGGGCTGCACCTGCCCGGCTTCGACGCCGCCGGCTGCGGCCATCCGGGCTTCCCCGGCCTGTGGTGGGGGAGCAACGGCACCGTCGCCTGGAGCCTGACCAACAACATGGCCTCGACCCGCGATCTCTACCGCGAGGAGGTCGACCCGAACGATCCGGGCCGCTATCGCGACGGCGACGTGTGGCGCCGGTTCGAGGAGCGCCGGATCGAAATCCCGGTCCGCGGTGCCGCGCCGCACGCCCTCACCATCCGCTCGACGGTGCGCGGGCCCGTCGTCAACGCCCTGGTGCCGGCGCTCGCCGAGGGCGGCGAGCCGCCCCTGTCGCTGCGCTGGGTCGGCCACGAGCCGATGGACGACCTGCGCGCCAGCATGGCGATCGCCCATGCGACGGACTGGCGCGCCTTCCGGGCCGCACTCCGCGACTGGTCGGTCGCCGTCTTCAACTTCGTCTATGCCGACGCCGTGGGCAATGTCGGCTACCAGATGGCCGGCCGTATCCCGGTGCGCGGCCGCATTACCTATGGCCTGCGCGACGCCGCCGAGGCTGCCGACCGCTGGACCGGCTACATTCCCTTCGACGGCCTGCCGCATGCCTACAACCCGGCGCGCGGCTATGTCGCCAGCGCCAACCAGCGCATCGTGCCGGCCGACTACCCGCACCCGATCTACGGCGCCTATTCCCAGGCCCACCGCGGCATCCGCATCGATCAGGCCTTCGCGGGCGGGCCCGGCGGGCGCGATGCGACGATCGCGCTGCAGAACGACGTCAAGAACGTGCGCGCGGAGCGGCTCTGCCCGGGCATCCTGGCGGTGCTCGCCGGCAGCGACGATCCCGACGCGGCGCTGCTGTCGCGGCTGCTCGCCGGCTGGGACTGCCGCTACGGGCTGGAGAGCGCCGGGCCGACGGCGTTCGAGACCTTCATGTACCATTGGCAGCGCCGGGTCCTGGCACGGCACATGCCCGAGCGTCTGCTCGACCTGACGGTGCAGCAGACCGGGCTCTGCGTCGCGCTGCTGGCGGACCCGGACACCGCCTATTTCGCCGAGGGCACGCCGGCGGCGGCGGTCGCCGCGGCGCGCGACGCAGTGGCCGCACTGCGCCGCCGCCTCGGTGACGATCCCGCCGGCTGGACCTGGGGCCGGGTCCATGTGGCGCACTGGCCGCATCCGCTGTCGGGGCCGGCCAATGCCGACGCCTTCGATGTCGGTCCGGCGGCCGTCGCCGGCGGTTCGCACACCGTTGCCAATACCGGCGGCGAACTGCCGCCGCACGGCGCCTCGTCGGGCGCGGAGTACCGCATCGTCGTCGACTTCGCCGCGCCGCGGAGTTTCCTGGCGGTGCAGAACATCGGCAATTCCGGCGTTCCCGGCAGCCCCCACTATCGCGACCAGTTCGACGACTGGCGCCTCGGTCGCTACCACACGATCCATCTCGACCGCGCGCCGGTCGCGGCGGCGGCGGAGAGCCGGACGGTGATCGAGCCCGGGTGAGGCGCCGGATTCAGCTGCTGCGGCCGCCGCCCGGAATGAGCGGGCGGCCGAGCAGGTAGCCCTGGAGGAGGTCGACGCCGGCATTCACCACCCAGGCGCGTTCGGCCTCGGTCTCGATGCCCTCGGCGACCGACAGCGCGCCGACGTCGCGCGCGATGCCGATCAGGTGTCCGACGACGCTCTGCCGGTAGCGGTCGCGGTCGACCCCGCGCACCAGCTCCATGTCGATCTTGATGACGTCGGGCTGGACCTCGAGCAGCATGCTGAGCCCGGCGAACCCGGCGCCGACATCGTCGAGCGCGACGCGGAACCCGGCCTCGCGATAGAACCGCAGGATCCGCCGGAGAAGCTCGCGATCGGAGACTTCGCCGCTCTCGGTGACCTCGAAGATGACGTCGGCCGGGCGCAGGCCCAGGCGGCGGACATGCTCCTCGGTCTCGCGCAGGGCAAACATCGGGTCGTGGCTGTTCGTCGGGTCGAAGTTGACGAAGATCGCGCCCGAACCGGCGCGCGCATGGGTGTCGAGCGCCAGCCGCCGGGCGACCATGTCGACCGTGTAGAGCAGGCCGGTTTCCCCGGCGGCGGCGAAAAGGGGCCCGGCGGGGATCACGGTGCCGTCCGGCTCGCGACCGCGCAGCAGCGCCTCGTGGCCGAAGAGGCTGCGATCGGGAAGGTAGATCGGCTGCAGCGCCGAGAAGAGGCGGTTTCCCTCGATCAGCTCGACCAGCCGGAGGCCGTCGACGACGGCGACGAGCTGGTCGACCGACAGGGTGCCGAGATACTCGCCCAGCGTCGGCTCGTTGTCGGCGGGCAGTACCAGAGCGCGCGAGTGGGCGCGCTCCTGGGAGCTCAGTTCGCGGGTCAGGCGGGCGCAGACGAGCCGGAGTTCGGCCGGCGTGGCCTCGAACGAGATGCAGCGCGGGCCGGGGCCGGCAGCGAGCGCCAGCGCCTCGCCGGCGATGCCGGCCCGCGCCTTCTCGAAAGTGAAGGCGGTCGGGAAGGACAGGAAGACGCGATTGCGTTCGCGCACCATCTCCCGGATCCGCTGGCACTCCATGCTTCGCATCTGGGCCCCGTGCCTGCCCCTCTCCTCGGTCGACCGCGGCTGACACGCGGTCGCGCGACAGTGTTCTCCCTGGCGGCCGGCGGATCAAGCTTCGTCGGGCGAAACGGCATTGTTCGGGGATGCGGTGACCCGGGCCAGCGTGTGTTCCAGCTCCGTCCAGGAGATCGGCTTGTCGACGCAGTCGGTCATGCCGGCGGCGAGATAGGTCTGCCGCGCCCCGGTCAGCACGTTGGCGGTGAGCGCGATGATCGGGACCGTGCGTTCGGGGCCCGGCAGCGCGCGGATGCGCCGCGTCGCTTCGATGCCGTCCATGACCGGCATCTGGATGTCCATGAGGACGGCGTCGAAGCGCTC